>NZ_JASPJI010000021.1:0-50664 GCF_030232285.1 Corynebacterium sp. MSK047
CTCAATCGGCATTCAAAAAGGCCAAATCTAACCCCCGCGACACGCCGAGCCAGACACACATTTTGACCCTTAACCCAAGATAGTGAATACTCAGACAACCAAAAACCCGCCCCCACCAGGCTAAAAGCCAGGTGAAAGCGGGTTTTCAAATCGTGCCCCCGGTGAGACTCGAACTCACACTGGACGGGTTTTGAATCCGTTGCCTCTGCCAATTGGGCTACAGGGGCGCAAAGCCGTCGATAAGCGAAAACGCTCTATCGAAGCGACTTTGACTAGTTTAGTCCATCGACCCCGAATTAGAAAAACGGCGCTGCGCATAAGCGACGATGCCGACAATTGCGGCGCCGAGAATGAACAGTCCGAGGGCGAGTCCCCAGTCGGAGCCAATGCCCTGGAGCTCGTTGTTTTCGGTCTGCCACGGCCAGAGAGCGCGCAGCGAACCGAGCATCAGGCCGGACATGGCGACCAGCGTGAGCGCCTGGTGCGTACTCAGCAGCCATTCGAGGAGGCGGATGAACAGGACGATGCCGATCAACGCGCCGACGAAGAAGGTGCCGATGTAGGCGAAGTCGCGGTCGTGAATTGCGCCCATGGTCGGTGCGTAGAGGCCAATGACCAGCAGAAAGAAGGAACCGGAAACGCCCGGCAGAACCAGCGCGCACACCGCAATCGAAGCGGCGATGAGTACGAGCCACAGAGGCGGCTGCGTCGGCGCGGCCTGTGGCAGGGAAGTCAGCGCGAACAGGGCGATGCTGAAGAACAGGAAGACGGCGATGGCCTTGCCGCGCATGCCCGGCTGACGCAGAGCGCCTGGCGGTAGCTCGTTCAGCGGCATGGTAATCGAGGCGGCGATCATGCCCATAAACAGTGCTCGGGAAGCGACTGGCTGGTTGGTGACGAAGCTCTCCATGACGCCTGCCATGGAGAAGACCACGGCCACCATGCCGATAGCCGCCGAAATGAGCAGCCACCAGTCAATCCTGCGTAGGTCCTCCTTGAAGGTGCCCTTCGAGATCGCCCGCGGCAGATCGGTGATGCGCTTGGCCGATTCAATCAGGCGTCCGTAGATGCCCGTGATCAGCGCAAGAGTGCCGCCGGAGACCCCCGGAATCGTCTCGGCGAGACCAATGAGTCCACCGCGAACTGCGTTGGCGATGACGCCCAACGGGGTCGGCTTCGGGATTTCAGAGTAGGGGCTCGTGGTCGGCAGCGTGGTCGACTCTGCGCCAGGAGCGCTCGTATTTTCAGTAGACATCGCAGGCCATTGTATGTCTTCTACCTGAGAAGAAGCGTATTTCCGTGTGTGTATTAGTAGCTCCGGGGTGCGATTAAGGACACAAAATAAAAAAGCAGCGCCTGGGGCGGCGCTGCTGATTCAGTGAGTTACGCAGGAGTAGTCGGTGGCAGTGGGGGGGGGGGCAGTAGGCGGTGGGCAGTGGAGCTGCTTTCTTAGCCGTGCTCGGTTCTTAGCCGTGTTCGATGATTTGCTGCAGGCAGCTGCCCAGGGCCTCAACCGAAATCCTCGGCGCGTTGGCCTCATCGATCAGACCAGTATCAGAAAGAACTAGGTATCCGACGCAGAGGGAAATAGCCATCTGGCTGCGGTGCACAGCAGTGTCGTGGCTAACGTCTTCCGGTCCGTCCGCTTCGACGCGGCGAATTAGGTCATCTGCAACAGCTTCATTGAACCGCTCGGCAATGACTTTTGCGGTTTCCTCGGAGTCGAGGGATCCGACAATCAGTGGAATCATGGACTGTCCGGCCATTCCTTGACCAGTCAAAATAGCGCTGGCCATCCGCTGGCCAAGTTCATTGAAGGGAGCTCGGCTGAGTGTGCCTTTGAACTGGCTGAAGTCAATCAGTTCGGCCATGAGACCTTCTTTGGAGCCGAAGTACTTGATGATGAGCGGCGCGCTAACGCCCGCATCGCTGGCAATTTCCTTCAGCGGCACGCTTCGCAAAGGCTTGCGCGCGAAGTGCCGAGCTGCAGCCGCGATGATGCGCTCGCGGGTGGACTGGGCGCTCCGTTGGAAATCGGTCGAATCGAACTCACTCATGCTGAAGAGTCTAAAGCCATGAAAGCGTAACTACGCCAATTGATTTCAGAGGCATGCGCAGGACGTGGTGATATGTTTTCGCGGCCACCTCAAAGAGGGGGTAATTTCTAGGTGCCTCATTTGGGGCAGGTTCCGTGCATGCTGTTGAACAATCGCTGGAAAATATAGAAAAACTCCAGGAAAATAAGGCGAATATTAAAGTTGGATTACAGCATTTCGGAAACTGAAACCAGGTGCCAAGCGACGCTCGAGAGGCTCACTCTTGCGAATCACTGTTCAGGTGGACTAAAGGGCTGCTGAATCCGTTTCAAAATGCAGCCTGATTACCGTAATTATTGTTCACTGAAGCTGACCGGCCAACAGCTCATCCTCCGCAGCTCGCGATTCCTCAGCGCGCATCTCAGTTTTCCTACGCTGTTCAATATTTTCCTACACTGGGATGTCATGAAGAAGACCCTCATGCTTATCGACGGTCATTCCATGGCCTTCCGCGCGTTCTTTGCCCTTCCGGTGGATAATTTCTCAACCACCGGTGGTCAGACAACGAACGCGGTGTACGGCTTCCTTTCTATGCTGTCCAATATCCTCAGCGAGGAAAAGCCCACGCACGTGGCGGTCGCCTTCGATGTCGCCCGCGAGACCTTCCGCAACGAGATCTTCCCGGAGTATAAGGCTCAGCGTGAGAAGACTCCTGAGGAATTCCGTGGTCAGGTGCCGCTTATTCAGCAGGTGCTGAAAGAGATGGGCATCGTCACGCTGGAAAAGGACAACTACGAGGCCGACGACATTATCGCGACGTTGGCTACCCAAGCCAAGCCTGAGGGCTTCGAAACGCTCATCGTCACTGGTGACCGTGACTCGTTCCAGTTGGTCAACGACACCACGACGGTGCTTTATCCAATGCGCGGCGTCACCACGCTGCATCGCTTCACGCCTGCTGCTATCGAGAAGAAGTACGGTCTGACGCCGACTCAGTACCCGGATTTCGCGGCTCTCCGCGGCGACCCCTCCGACAATCTCCCGGGCATTCCGGGGGTCGGCGAGAAGACCGCGACGAAGTGGATCGTTCAGTTCGGCACGCTGGCAAACCTCATCGACCACGCTGACGAAATCCGCGGTAAAGTCGGCGATAACTTCCGCGAGCGCGTCGCAAACGTCCAGCTGAACCGCGACATCACCGAAATGGTCAAGGATCTGCCCTTGCCGTACGGTCCGAACGAGCTCGAGCTCCGTCCCGCCGACGCCCAGGGCATCATCGACTTCTTCGACCGCCTTGAATTCGGCGACAACCTTCGCGAACGCGTCTTCCGCACCCTTTCCATCGAAGGCGCGGGCGTCACCGCCTCCACCAGCGACAGTGCGACAAAGCTCGAGGCTGTTTCGCTTGACGACGGCGCCCTGGCTGCCTGGCTCGATAATCTGCACGAGCCGGCCGCGTTGCAGGTCGGGGAGCACACCCTGATGATTGGCTCCGCAGATGAGAAGGGCAAGACCTCCGGCCAGGCTGTTTCTCTCGACTTGGGTGATCTTTCCGCCGAAGATGCCGACGCACTGCGCGAGTGGCTCGCTGGCGACCATCCGAAGCTGGTGCATGACTCCAAATCGGCCATGCATGCACTCTGGAACTACGACTTCGAGCTGGCAGGGGTCATCCACGACACCTTCTTGGCCGCGTATCTGCTGCGCCCAAGCCAGCGCAGCTACAGCTTGGACAATGTCGTCCAGCGTCACCTGGGCCAGACTCTTTCGCAAGCCGATGGCCAGATGACCCTGCTCGATGGCCCGGCCGAAGACGCTTCCCATGTCGCCGCCGTCATCGACCTGGCTGAGCGATTGGCTGTCGAACTCGACGAGGCCGGGCTCTACAGCGTGTACGCCGACCTGGAAGTCCCGCTCGCCCCAGTGCTGGGTCGGATGGAACGTGCCGGTATCGCTGTCGATGTTGATGCGCTCGAGGAGCTCCGCAAGCAGGCGCAGGCGGCTACCGATGAGGCGGAGAGTGAGGCCCGCAACCTCGTCGATAAGCCTGAGCTGAATCTCGGATCGCCGAAGCAGTTGCAAGAGGTTCTGTTTGACCAGCTGGGAATGCCCAAGACAAAGAAGACGAAGACGGGCTATTCCACGGCGGCGAAGGAAATTGAGGGGCTGGCGAAGGTCAACCCGCATCCGTTCCTGGATTACCTGCTGAAGTTTCGCGAGTCGCAGAAGATGAAGTCGACCGTGGAGGGGCTGATCAAGGCTGTTGCTGATGATGGCCGTATTCATACGACTTTTAATCAGACGGTCGCGGCGACGGGGCGTCTGTCGTCGACGGAGCCGAATCTGCAGAACATCCCGGTGCGCACGGAGTTCGGGCGACGGATTCGTGAGGCGTTCGTGGTCGGCGATGGCTATGAGCAGCTGATCACCGCGGACTACTCGCAGATTGAGATGCGCGTGATGGCGCACCTGTCGCAGGATCCGGGGTTGATTGAGGCCTACCGCCAGGGCGAGGACCTGCACAATTACGTCGGCTCGAAGGTCTTCGGCGTCGGCATTGATGAGGTCACGCCCGAGCTGCGTCGTCGTGTGAAGGCGATGAGCTACGGACTGGCTTATGGTCTGAGTGCTTTTGGTCTGGCGCAGCAGCTCGACATTCCGCAGCGCGAGGCGAAGAAGCTCATGGAGGACTACTTCGAGCGCTTCGGCGGCGTGCGCGATTATCTGCACAAGGTTGTTGAGCAGGCGCGTAAGGACGGCTTTACGGCCACGATGTTCGATCGTCGTCGCTACCTGCCGGAACTCAACGCCGACAACCGCATCGCTCGCGATAACGCGGAACGTGCGGCTTTGAACTCGCCGATCCAGGGCTCGGCGGCAGACATTATTAAGATTGCAATGCTCCGGGTCGACGATGCTTTACGACGGGGCGGGTTGCGCTCGCGTGTCCTCCTGCAGGTTCATGACGAACTGGTTGTGGAAGTTGCAGATGGGGAAGAGGGAGCCATCAAGGAGCTGTTGCATCGCGAGATGGACTCGGCGGCTGAATTGCTGGTGCCGTTGGATGTTTCCATCGGTGCTGGTGTGAACTGGGATACTGCTGCGCATTAGTGGTGCGAAGGTCGGGCCGTAGTGCTGGTAGGTGGACTTGTCGCGGGCTTGCCGTGGATGTGTTGCGGACTTGAATGTCGCAGCTCAAATCGGTATTGTTCGCTAGGTATGCATTAGCGTGCCGACTTTGCAGCCTCGAGCTTCATGGACATCGGGTTAACTAATTGCCAATGGTGAGATTCGCCGAAAGCGGATTTGGCCCGGTTGTCCAGGGGTTTCTTTGAGGGGCAAGGCCGAAATTGTCCGTTTTTCGATTTCTATCCGCTTCGGAGCACATCTTATATGTCCACTTCTAACGTCCCTCAGGTTGCCATCAACGACATTGGCACCGCTGAGGATTTCCTGGCCGCTGTCGACTCGACGATGAAGTACTTCAACGATGGTGACATCGTTGAAGGCACCGTCGTTAAGGTTGACCGCGACGAGGTTCTTCTCGACATCGGCTACAAGACTGAAGGTGTCATTCCTTCCCGCGAACTGTCCATCAAGCACGATGTCGACCCTGACGAAGTGGTCGAAGTTGGCGATGAGATCGACGCGCTGGTCCTGACCAAGGAAGACAAGGAAGGCCGCCTCATCCTGTCCAAGAAGCGCGCTCAGTACGAGCGTGCTTGGGGCACCATCGAGCAGCTCAAGGAGAACGACGAGCCGGTTACCGGTACCGTCATCGAGGTCGTCAAGGGCGGCCTGATCCTCGACATCGGCCTGCGCGGCTTCCTGCCGGCTTCCCTCGTCGAGATGCGTCGTGTCCGCGATCTCCAGCCGTACATCGGCCAGGAGATCGAGGCCAAGATCATCGAGCTCGACAAGAACCGCAACAACGTCGTTCTGTCCCGCCGTGCATGGCTCGAGCAGACCCAGTCTGAGGTCCGCTCTGAGTTCCTGCACCAGCTGCAGAAGGGCCAGGTCCGCAAGGGTGTCGTTTCCTCCATCGTCAACTTCGGCGCATTCGTCGATCTCGGCGGTGTTGACGGCCTGGTTCACGTTTCCGAGCTGTCCTGGAAGCACATCGACCACCCGTCCGAGGTTGTCCAGGTTGGCGATGAGGTCACCGTCGAGGTTCTCGAGGTCGACCTGAACCGCGAGCGCGTTTCCCTGTCCCTGAAGGCTACTCAGGAAGATCCGTGGCGCGTCTTCGCCCGCACTCACGCAATCGGCCAGATTGTTCCGGGCAAGGTCACCAAGCTGGTTCCGTTCGGCGCGTTCGTCCGCGTCGAGGAGGGCATCGAGGGCCTGGTTCACATCTCCGAGCTGGCTTCCCGCCACATCGATGTTCCAGACCAGATCGTCTCCGTCGACGAGCAGGTCATGGTCAAGGTCATCGACATCGACCTCGAGCGTCGTCGTATCTCCCTGTCCCTCAAGCAGGCTGACGAGGACTTCACCGAAGAGTTCGACCCGACCAAGTACGGCATGGGCGACTCCTACGACGAGCAGGGCAACTACATCTTCCCGGAGGGCTTCGACCCGGAGACCAACGAGTGGATGGAGGGCTTCGAGACCCAGCGCGCAGAGTGGGAGGCTCGCTACGCAGAGGCAGAGCGTCACCACCAGCTGCACGCTGCCCAGATCGAGCGTCACCGCGCTGCAGCTGCCGAGGCTGCAGAGACCGCTTCGAACTACTCCTCCGAGTCCGGCGAGGCAGCCCCGGCTGCTCCGGCCGCACCGGCTGCAGACAACGCAGGCGGCACCCTGGCTTCCGACGAGCAGCTCGCTGCTCTGCGCGAGAAGCTGGCTGGCAACTAAGCTAGGCCGCTAAGGGCTTACACGTCCCTTTGAGAAATCGCCCCGGCGAGGTTTTCCTCGCTGGGGCTTTTTCGTGCCTTCTTTGCTTTACGACGGGCACCTGCTCGGCCTTGTTCTTATAGCGGCGGCTTGGGGGCTTGCTGCATCTTTGGTCCTGGTGTTGGGGCTTTGGGCCATAAAGGTGGCGCCGCTGTTGCCTAAAGCGGGCTTGCGCTTCACCAGAAGTGGCTTGCTGCACAGTAACGGGCTGCTGGCGAAGCGCAAGCCGTCCTATTGGCCCTAAGGGCCCTAATGTCCTGGTGGCCTTGTCGATTTTGGTGGCTCTGGCTGCCCTTACTGCCGTTGACAGCCCGTCTCTCTACCCATATGATTGGTGACATGACAACAAAGGACGAAGCCAAACAGGTAGATAACGCTAATCACGTAGAGGATTCCGCACACTCCGCCGGTGGGGTGTACTCCCAGAAGGGCAAGGACTTTAACCGCGACACCCGCTATATCAATGACCGGGTTGTTAAGGACGGTCGCGAAGTAGGCGAGGGGATTAAGACGTGGCCCGTTGAAGCCGGTCGCTACCGCCTTGTTGCAGCTCGCGCCTGCCCGTGGGCGCATCGCACGCTTATCGTTCGCAGGCTGCTCGGCCTGGAAGATGCAATTTCAGTCGGAATTCCAGGGCCAGTTCACGATGCCCGCTCCTGGGCATTCGACAAAGGCCCAGGTGGCCGCGATGAAGTACTCGGCTACGAGCGCCTCCAGGAGGCATTCCTCAAGCGTGTCCCGGACTATCAGCGCGGCATTACTGTTCCGGCCATCGTCGAGATCGAGTCGGGCGAGGTTGTGACCAATGACTTCCCCTGGATTACCTTGGACTTCATTACCGAGTGGACCGAGTTCCACCGCGAAGGCGCCCCGGATCTTTACCCGGTGGAGATGCGCGAGGAAATGGATGAGCTTATGCAGTTCATCTACACCGAGATCAACAACGGCGTCTACCGCTGTGGTTTCGCAGGCTCGCAGGAGTCCTACGACAAGGCTTACGACCGGCTGTTCAATGCCCTAGACCAGGTTTCTGAGCGCTTAGAGACCCGCCGTTACCTCATGGGCGACCACATCACTGAGGCCGATATTCGCCTTTATACAACCCTCATCCGCTTCGATGCCGTCTACCACGGCCACTTCAAGTGCAACCGGAGTAAGATTTCCGAGATGCCGGTTCTATACAACTACCTGCGTGATCTCTTTCAGACTCCGGGCTTCGGCGACACCACTGACTTCGTCGATATCAAGCGCCACTACTACGAAGTCCATCGCGACCTCAATCCTTTAGGGATTGTCCCGAAGGGGCCGGAGCTCTCTGACCTGCTCCAGCCGCACGGCCGTGAAGCCCTTGGTGGCAGCCCATTCGGTAACGGCACCGCCCCGGCCCCAGTCAACCCAGATCCCGTTGAAGAGGGCCACCGCATCGAGGATCTCGTCGTAAAGCACTAACGTGCGGGGGCGTGTCCACGTACCCTTAGAGACATGCTCAAAGTAGGACTAACCGGTGGCATGGGCAGTGGAAAATCTACGGTCGCCCGTAGGTTTGCCGATCTCGGTGCCGTCATTATCGACGCTGATCAGATTGCTCGCGATGTCGTCGAACCCGGCGAGCCGGCGCTCACCGAACTCGCCGAAGCTTTCGGCGAGGGTATTTTGCTTGACGACGGCTCCCTCAATCGCGGCGAACTTGCGAAGCGGGCCTTCGTATCCGCGGAGAAGACGGAGCTGCTGAACTCCATCACCCATCCGCGTATTGAGCAGCGCACCGAAGAGCAGTTCAACGCGGCAGGTGGCGCCATCATTGTTTTTGACTCTCCGCTGTTGATTGAAATGGGGCAGTCAGAAGCACAGGACCTCGTCGTAGTTGTGCATACCCCGGTGGAGGTCCGTCTCGACCGTCTGGTGGAAAGTCGCGGTGTAGGCCGAGAGGATGCGAAGCGGCGCATCGCTAAGCAAATCAGCGATGATAAGCGCCTGCAGTTCGCCGACGTGGTTCTGGAAAACTCAGGCACCGAGGAGGACCTCGTGCGCCAGGTCGACCGGATTTGGGAGCGGATTATTCAGCCGCTGAATCAGATCCGCCAGCTGCAGGCCGGGCAGCAAGATAATCCCGCAGCCGGATGATAGCCTCCTCAATCACCTCGGCGCGCTTGCAGAAAGCGAACCGCACCAGGTAGCGGTACTTTTCTGACTCCGGGTCGTCCACAAAAGCGGTGACGGGGATGGCTGCGACGCGGCATTCCTTGACCAGCCGGGTGCAGGTCTCCAGGGCGTCGCCAAGCCCCCAGCTCGAGACATCGGCGACGACAAAATACCCTGCCTGCGGCGTGAAGACGTCAGCGCCCAGGCCCTCCAACCCATCGGCGAGGAGCCGCATGTTGCCCTCGAGCTGACCTGCCAGCTCGTCCACCCATGGGGCACATTCCTGCAGGCCACGGGCGACTGCGGGCTGAAGGGGAGTGGCGCCGACATAGCTCAAGAACTGCTTGGCCTTGACGACGCCATCGAGTAGCTCAGTCGGGGCGAGCGCCCAGCCAATCTTCCAGCCAGTGACGTTGAAGGTTTTTGCGGCGCTGGACACGACAATGGTTCGCTCGCGCATGCCGGGCAGAGCGCTGATGGAAGAGTGTGACAATCCGTTGAAGTACAGGCGTTCGTAGACTTCGTCGGCAAGCACGAGCAGATCGTTTGTGATGGCGACATCGGCGATGGCCTGCAATTCCTCGTCCGTGAGGACGGTGCCGGTGGGGTTGTGCGGCGAATTGATGATGATCATGGCCGTTTTAGCGGTGACGGCATCGGCAAGTGCGCTGCGGTCGAGCGACCAGGAGCGCGCCGTACTGGAAGCTGCGGGGATGAGCGGCACCGCGGTATATGTGCAGTTAGCCAGTGCGATGGCGGCTTTGTACGAGTCGTAGTACGGCTCGATGACGATGACGTGGCTGCCGGGTTCGAGATGCCCCAAGGCGGTGGCGGCAATCGACTCCGTGGCGCCGACCGTGACGAGGCATTCGGCGTCGGCGTCGTAGACCTGCCCCGTGCGGCGGGCGCGATCGGCGACGATAGCCTCGCGGAGCACCTTCATGCCGCGGCCGGGGCCGTACTGGTTGTTTCCTCCAGCTATCTGATGTCGCGCCTCCGCGAGCACCTCCGCCGGCCCATCCCAGTCGGGGAAGCCCTGTCCAAGATTGATTGCCTCGTGCTCGGTAGCGAGGCGGGACATGGTGGCGAAGATGGTCTCGCCGAAGGGGCGCAAGCGGGAAACGGTCATGGTTTCACTGTAGGCGGGAGTTTTGCGGGCTTGTTGCGATTCCCCATCGGCGAATCGCGGCTGGCGGCCAGCAGTTGCACCGACTGCCGACCGCCACCTGGTGCGCTAGTACATGTAAATCTTCGCGTTGTTGCCGCCGGTGCACACGACAACGTCGTCTTGTGTGCTGCAGCTGAGGTCGTAGGTCTTCCCGGTCGCGGGACTCTTGGCCTTGATGTTTGGCTGCAGGTGGTCGCGGATATTGTCCTCCGAGGCGTTAAGCCCCTCGGTCTGCTGGTTGAAAACGGCCTTCGCAAAGTCGCAGCTGGTATTCGGGCCCGCCGCGATGAGGTTGAGGCCGTACCCATCGCCGTAGATGCAGGTGGTTGCCTGTTCGCCGGCCGCCATGAAGGTAGATCCCGGCGAGGGGTTGTTGTAGATTTCAGCGGTCATGTCCTGACGAAGCCGGCTCCCGTCGCCGTTGTCGCCTCTTTCGCTTGACGACGTCGACGCGCCACCAGTCTCCGCCGTCGATGTATCGCCTCCCTGGTCCGGTGCAGAACCGGTTGGGTTTGGTGTGTTGCCCGAACTCTTGTCAGACACGCCATCCTCGGTCTGAGTAACGGTAGTGGTTTCAACAGGAGGAGCAGATTCGGGCGCTGCATCAGTTTCCTGCGTTGAGCAGGCGGTGAAGGCCAATGCGGTGGTAGCGAGGATGCCGGCCACAAGGGCTCGGTGTGAGGTTGCCTTCCGAGTGGTGGAACCGGGGCGAGTCGTAGCGGGCGTGTGGACTGGTGTGCGGCGCGAGGTGTTCATAGGCGCCAGGCTAGTTGCTGTTCGGTCAGTTTTCATTACAAAATAAATAACAATTTGGCAAGTGGATGGCTGTTTATCTCGCGATATCGGCTGTTTATCTCTGCTTATTGGCGTAGCCAACCGTTGGATTCCATTCCCAAACTTTCTGACAGGCAGGCCATCCTGGTTTATAGTCCACGCGGGGACGGCGCTTTTGCACCCATCGAATTGCCTGCTCGATTTCGTCGAGGACACTGTCGAGATTCCAATTGATGCATGAGTCCGTGAACCGCAGGACTATCCAGCCGTGCAGCGTGCCGGAGTTGGTCTTCCAGCGATCTGTGATGAACGAGTCCTCGTTGGCGTGGTACTTCTCGGAGTCGACTTCGATGGCTATTTTCCACTGGTCAAGTAGGATATCGAAGCAGTAGGGGCCGATGAAGTGGTTCATTCGGATCCGGTACCCGCGCTTAATCAATGGGCGAGCCAGCTTGCGCTCGAGTTCGCTGCATGCGCCGATCGGCGTGGTGGCGATGGTTTCACGCAGCCAGGCGGGGACTTTCCGCATCCGGCTGAGGTCGTGGTTGAGTCGCTTCTCGCCGTCCCGGCCGGCGTAGTGTGTTTCCAGGATTCTGCGTGCATAGTCTTTTGAAGCTCGTGCTGCCCAGAGTGCTTCGACAACTGGTATGCCATCGATTCTGGTGCAGGCCGGCAGGCGGCTGTGCCTAATGGAGAAGGTCTCGGCCTGAACTGATCCCGCGCCTTCCGTCTGGATAGGAAATGTCAGGGGAAGTCTCAAGTGGATTTGAGCTGCGCTTTTACCGCTTAGAGCAATCTTTTTGTAATGCCCTGTGATTGCTCGGGCGACTGAGGCGGGAGAGTGGTCGTCAATGTAGAGGCCACGTACTAATCTAGTTAGTCTGCCTTGTTGTAGGAGGGCTCTGGTCTTTTTCTCTCCGATGCCGAGTGCACGTAACTCGGCCGTGGTGAAACTTCCCATGGTCGGGACTCTAAGCTTTTGCGGCCCAGGGGATTTTCTGTGAGAGAGGCTCCGCGTCCAATCTGTGGACAACTTTCAGGGTGTGGATAACCCAGGCCTCCCGCAGCCTCGCAGCCTCGCAGCCGCGGACCATCGATAAGACGGCTTGCGCTTCACCAGGAGTCAGTCCATGCGCACTAAGGGCCAGCTGGTGAAGCGGAACCCGCCTTTGCTGGCCTGGCAGCGACTTTATGCCAGCCTTGTCCAAATCTGTGCCGATTTTAATGTTGGTCCGGAACTCGACAGCCGCTCCTAAGCCCCTGGGCCCCAGCCCTGGACAGCCCAAAGCCCCAGGAAGTAACGTAACCAGCCGCTTTCAAGACAGCCTTCGCTACGCTGGGAACTATGGCATTTGCAGCAGAGCAACCCGTCCTCGCGCACTCGGAGTTCCGGCCCGTCGGTGAAGTCGAGCGCGCTGAGGGAAACTTCGAGGTCATCAGCGAGTTCGAGCCCTCGGGCGACCAGCCGCAGGCAATCGCGGAACTGTCGGAGCGCCTAGATAGAGGCGAGCGCGAGGTAGTCCTGATGGGTGCCACGGGTACCGGCAAGTCAGCCACCGCAGCGTGGCTGATCGAAAAGGTGCAGCGGCCAACCCTCGTCATGGCACCGAACAAGACGCTGGCGGCCCAGCTGGCCAATGAGCTCCGCAGCCTGCTGCCAAACAACGCGGTCGAGTACTTCGTTTCGTACTACGACTACTACCAACCCGAGGCCTACATCGCGCAGACCGATACATATATTGAAAAGGATTCCTCCATCAACGAGGACGTGGAGCGCCTGCGCCACTCGGCTACTTCAGCGCTGCTGTCGCGTCGCGACGTAGTCGTCGTCAGCTCTGTTTCTTGCATCTATGGCCTGGGTACCCCGCAGTCATACCTCGACCGTTCGGTGTGGCTGAAGGAGGGCGAGGAAGTCGACCGCGACCAGTTCCTGCGCCTTTTGGTGGACATTCAGTACGCCCGCAATGACATCGCCTTTACCCGCGGCACCTTCCGAGTAAAAGGTGACGTGGTCGACATCATCCCGGCCTACGAAGAAAAGGCCGTGCGGGTGGAGTTCTTCGGCGACGAGATTGATTCGCTGTACTACCTCAATCCAGTCACGGGCGACGTCATCGACCAAGTCCCTGAGCTGCGCATCTTCCCAGCTACGCACTATGTCGCAGGCCCGGAGCGGATGGAACGGGCCGTCGCGGACATCAAGGCCGAACTCGCCGAACGCCTGGCGGATCTGGAAAACCGGGGCAAGTTGCTGGAAGCACAGCGTCTGCGCATGCGCACGGAGTACGACCTCGAAATGATTGAACAGGTCGGCTTCTGCTCCGGCATTGAGAACTACTCGCGCCACATCGATGGTCGCGCGCCGGGCTCGGCCCCCGCGACGCTCATCGACTATTTCCCGGAGGACTTCCTCACCATCATCGATGAGTCGCACGTCACCGTGCCACAGATTGGCGGCATGTTCGAGGGCGATGCCTCCCGTAAGCGCAACCTCGTCGACTTCGGTTTCCGCCTGCCATCGGCGTTGGATAACCGCCCGCTGACGTTCGACGAATTCGATGCCCGAGTGGGCCAGGTCGTGTTCATGTCCGCAACGCCGGGTGACTATGAGCTCGAAAAGACCGGTGGCGAGTATGTGGAGCAGGTTATTCGTCCGACTGGGCTGGTGGACCCCAAGATCGTCGTTAAGCCTACTGAGGGGCAGATTGATGATTTGATCGGCGAGATCCGAAAGCGCACCGAGCGTGACGAACGCGTTCTCGTCACCACCCTGACGAAGAAGATGGCGGAGGATCTGACCGACTACCTGCTCGAAAATGGTGTGCAGGTGCGGTACATGCACTCGGATGTTGATACGCTCAAGCGCGTTGAGTTGCTGCGGCAGTTGCGTCTCGGCGAGTACGACGTGCTGGTCGGTATTAACCTGCTGCGCGAGGGGCTGGACTTGCCCGAGGTTTCGCTGGTGGCAATCCTCGACGCCGACAAGGAGGGGTTCCTGCGTTCGGAGCGCTCGTTGATTCAGACGATTGGTCGTGCCGCGCGAAACGTCTCCGGCGAGGTGCACATGTACGCCGACAAGATCACCGATTCCATGCGGTTCGCCATCGACGAGACGGAGCGCCGCCGCGAAAAGCAGATTGCTTACAACACTGAGCATGGCATCGATCCGCAGCCGCTGCGCAAAAAGATCGCGGACATCTTGGATCAGGTCTACGACAACGCTGACACCGATTACGAAGGCAAGACCGGTGCGGCCGCTGATGCGCTGCTCTCGCGTGCCGACGGCTCGGGCGCGGCCGATGGCGCTAGCGGTAAGCAGATGCCGAGGGCGGAGCTCGAGGCGCTTATCGCGGATTTGTCGGAGCAGATGGCCGCGGCTGCGCGAGAGTTGAAGTTCGAGCTCGCGGGGCGCTTGCGCGATGAGATTTTCGACCTCAAGAAGGAACTTAAGGGGATGATTGAGGCCGGTGTCGAGTAGTTTTTTGCTACTGTTGTGGGAAGTAAAACAGTGTATTCGCGAAAGTGGCTCTGGCCAGTGGGTTCGGGGGCAACGACGGCGTTACGCACGATGAACTGTTTTAATGCAACTTCCACAGTGAGGGATAGTTTTCATGAGTGATTACAAGACCATTGTTGTCGGCACGGATGGTTCTAAGTCGTCGCTGCTCGCAGTAGAGCGCGCTGCCTCGATTGCTGCTGCTTTCGATGCCACCCTGGTTATCGGCTGCGCTTACTACGAGACTGCAGAGGATGCGTCCAAGACCCTGCGCCAGGATTCAGTTCAGGTCCTCGGTGATGATCCGGCTCAGAAGAACCTGGCTGCTGCTAAGGAGGCCGCAGAGGCCGTCGGCGCTACCAAGGTTGAGACCGAGGTTCGTTCCGGCTCCCCGGTTGAGGCTCTGATGTCTCTGGTCACTGACCGTCGCGCTGACCTGCTGGTGGTCGGTAACCGCGGCATTAACTCGCTGACTGGTCGTCTGCTGGGCTCCGTGCCGGCTGATGTTGCTCGTCAGTCGGACTGTGACGTCATGATCGTTCACACTGTGAGCTAATAAAACGGTGAGCTAGTAAGACCGTCAGCTAACAATTTAGCCTTCGCTTTAAACCGGCACATCTGGGTTGGGGTGCCGGTTTTCCTATTGTCGGCCAGGACGCGGGTGGAGTCTCGGGGCGGTGAGGAGCTGAGAGGCTAGGCCCAATCCAGCTCGGGCAGATACTTCATAGGGGGGGGGAAAGCAGAGTGGGCGAAGGTCGGGAGCCCAGGGGATTACGTTGAGACTCACTTGGGCAAGAAGATGAGCGCGAAATGGAAACACGCGGCACCGATGTTTGTCGTGAAAACCTGTCGATTACTATCCATGCGCGGAGCTGACCTGTCGCCTCGCACGTGAGGGGATTTCTGTATGCAGGAACACGCCACATATTTGGTCGGTGCCGCGCCAACTACGGCGTCTCAGCATGCCCCGCGCCGGGCTAATTCACTCGCTGCCAGCCGCCACACGACTTACTAATGAAAGCCCCGTCGGACGGTAGTATCTCAACGGTAATCGTTTGACCAAAGTTGACGAAATTGTTGTCGATGATGTTGCCGGCTCCATCGTTACGCTCGTAGTAGCAATCAGAAACAGTCGCTCCCTTTGTTTCCCATAGACCCGGCTGAACGACACGGATTCCCTTTTCAGGCTGCTGCTTAACGATGTAGTTTCCGTCAATTAAATCTGTTTGTTTTGCGTCACCCGACAAAGCTTCATCGACGAGGTGTTGCTGATCCGGGCAAAGAATTGGAACCATCAGCTGAACACGTCGAGCGTTTTCATCATCTGGAGTCGAAAGTCTTTCAAGGTCGGCTAAATCCCAAGCCGTTTTCTCTCCACTGCGCATTGCCTCGCACATCTTGACATCAACGTCGTACGTGTCTGTGCTTCCGCTGCGTACTTCGATACCAGCATTAGTCATGGTCTTCAGATACTTGTCCTGCTTCGGATTCCCCGTTGAGGTGGGAGCAGCTGGACTTGCTTCCTTCTCCTCTCTCGCGACCGGGTAAACCGTTTTTCCCTCGGCTGGCTCACAGCGAGCCAGGAGCTGGTCGTTGATAGTCAGCTCGACTGATTTCAGGGAGTCACTCTCGGTGATAATCCCCTTCGGAAGGGGCAACGACAATAGCCCGCGAGAGCCACCAATACGGTAAGGAATCGAGTCGGTTACGTCTTCCTTCGTTCCTCCTTTAGAGAGCGTAACTTTTACGTCCTGTTCATCGTCGCCCGAATCCTCATGCTCATAGTCCAATACAACTCCGTTTTGAGTCTCGACGGTCATCACAGCATGAGGATCGAAGGAATCCACACCATGCGAATCATTGGGGGCCATATGGAATTCGAACTCATCGCCATCCTGGCCAGAATCCAGGAGTTCAGCGCCGATGAGAGCCATATCGAACTCCTTAGTCGAGACAATGGTGTTGTTGCTGAAATCGTGTTGAACACCGGTGATGATATTTGTCCTGCACGAAAGTCCAGTTACTTCCGGAGCATACGATTGCTGGCTCTCATTCCAGTCCTCAGGCTGGGTTGGAAGATTCGGGTCAGTTGAGTCGTACTCGAATTTATCGAAAGGAGAACAGCCTGCCAAAAAGGCTAGCGCAAGGAGAGAAGCAGCCAACGCAGCATGGGGTTTAGGTGTCATAAGGTTAATGCTATCAAGCGCTTCACTTAGTAGTGTTTCAGCCAAAACAAATTAGGAGGAATCAGTTCTTAAGGCGCGACGAGTTTTGAGCGATAAACTCTGAAGTGTTACGTAATCCACTCACAGGCATTGCAGTTGTGCCCCCCGTAAGCTCTAGTAATCAGCGGCGCGGTGAGCACGAGCTTTATTCCTTTGTGAATTCCTTGTTATCACGGAAGCGATTCTTTCTGTTCAGGGTTCGCGGATGATTGATTGCCCGCTCGAACTTCAAAAAGCTTCCGAGAATGCTCAGGAGCTGATTCGTGTTCGAATTATTGCTGACACTGGATGCCATTCTTTTTCCGCTACGACGAGAGCAATACTAGCGCACAACTAGGTCAGCAAATATCCAGGTCTGAGGGCTCAAACGGGGCAGTTCCTCCATAGGAAGCCAATTGATTACTGGGAAAGCAAGATCCTTCACCGATAGATAGCAGGACTCTCGTGCTGCGGTCTTGACGCAAATCCAAGATCGTGGAGACGGGGAAATCTTCCACTAAATTATCGTCCTGGTAAGCGATAGCATTGCGTTGGGATTTCAGTGCTTCGATGTTGGTTGCCAGTTCTTTTTAGATGGCGATAGCCGATGTGGCAACCATGCTGGCTAGCTACGGCATCGGGTGGTGCACCGATGGAGGTAGTGGGCTGCTGGTAAACGACGTGAATATGCCAGTTGCAGATGTTTCTGCATTTGTGGCGCACGCCCACGATACAAGAACACCTGGAGATTCTTACGGTGTTTCTATTAGCTGTAATCGAATGGTCTGGTGCCGGACGCCACTCCTGATTACTGAAATATACAGGGCGATTAAGTTCTACCTCGCCCGGTGGTCATCCCCCATAACTGGAGTTAACCGCAACTTGATGGCCTAGGCCCAATCCAGCTCGGGTAGATGCTCAGGACGCTGCTTATCGACGACCACGAGTCCCTGGGTCGCACGAGTCAGTGCAACATACAGGTCCTGTAGCCCCTGCGGAGATTGCGCCACAATCTGGTCGGGTGCGACGACGATGACCTCGTCGAATTCCAGACCTTTTGAGGTCGTAATGTCGTAGACCGCGCAGCTGGTGAGCTTGCTGGCGCGAGTGGCAGGTGTGGCATCGGCGCTAGTCGCGTCGCCAGCACCAGTGGCATCATTTTCGACATCTCCACCAGCGCCGCCGTCTCCGCGAGCGTCGCCAGAGTCGCCAGCATCACCAGCTCCGCCAGCATCACCAGCTCCGCCACCAAGAAACTCCTGCACCTCCGCGCGAGTGTCGTCGAGGAGCTCTGCGGGAGCAATCACAGCGACCAGGCGGTCCGGCTGCGCAACCTGCTCCACATGCGTCAGAGCTTCCGTCACAGTGTGGGCCTGAACAGGCTTGCGGCCGGTGGCGCGGATCGACTGCGGCGCCTCCAGCTCCGGATCAATCTCAGCCAGGACGCTGGCGGCAACCTCCATCACCTCAGCTGGGGTGCGGTAGTTGACGGTCAGCTCGTGGAGATGCCACCTCGAGCCGATGATTGGTTCCAGCACATCGTCCCAGGTCGCGGCACCTGCGGGGGAGCCCGTCTGGGCCACGTCGCCGACGAGGGTCATCCAGCCGTTGGGGCTGCGGCGGCGCAGCATTCGCCAGGCCATCGCGGAGAGTTCCTGAGCCTCGTCGACGATGACATGGCCGTAGGCCCACAGGCGATCCGCCGCCGCCCGCTCGGCGGTGGATCGCAGGTCGCGCTCACGGTGGCGTTCGGCCAGTGCCTCGGCATCGATGACGTCATACGCTGACAAGATCTCGGCCTCGAAGCCGTCGTCAAGATCCTGGGACGCAGAACTGGACAGGGTATCCAACGCGCCCTGCGCTTCCTCGACGCGGGCCTGCCAATCCTCTTCATCGGCCTCCGCGTCACCAACTGGGCCGAGGAGTTCCGCCAGCTCGTCGAGAAGCGGGGCGTCGGAAGGCATCCAGTCGGTGCCTTCCGGCCGGTAGAGAGCCTCGCGCGTCAGCTCGTCGTAATCGGTGGCGGCGTAGTCGATGGCCTCGCGAGAGCTCAGCAGTTCCGACAGCACCCGCTCGGGCGTAAGCGCAGGCCACAGCTCATCGAGGATGTCGGCAACTGCTCCGGATTCGTCGATTTCGTCGCGTAGATCGGCAATGTCGGTCACGGACAGGAGGTTTTCGCCGCCCAGCGGATCGGCACCGATGACCTCGGCCATCTGTGCGGCCAGCAGTTCCACCACGTGATCGCGGAAAATCGGGCGAGCCAGATTGTGGGGTTTACGAGTCCTCCGCGCACGCGTCCGCGCGGCTTTCACCATCTCCGGCGTGATGGTCAGAGTGATGTTGTCGTTCCGGACCTCAAGAGGTTCCGCGGGCAGCTCCTGGTAGGCCCGCACGGCCTCACGCAGGATCGTGAGCATCTCAATCGAGCCCTTAACTTCCTGCGCAACCAAGGGTTCGGGGTTGTGTCCGTCGATAAGCGCGTCGGAACCGCGCACGCCGGGGTAGAGATCGGCGATGGTGGTCAGCACCACGCCCGTTTCGCCGAGGCTCGGCAGCACGCGGGAGATGTAGTCGAGGAAGGTTGTGTTCGGGCCGATGATGAGGACACCGGTTTTCGCCAGCTGATCGCGGTAGGTGTAGAGAAGCCATGCGACGCGATGCAGCGCCACCGCCGTCTTGCCCGTGCCGGGGCCGCCCTGGACGACCAGAGTGCCGCGGGTGGAGTCGCGGATGATGAGGTCCTGCTCGCGCTGAATGGTCTCCACAATGCCGCGCATATGGCCGGTGCGCGCTTGATTCATGACCTCCCGCAGCACCGATTCGCCACCGACGCCCGCTTCAACTTCGGTCTCGTGTGCGCTGTCGGCTTCCTCGCCGGAGAGCCATTCGTCGTCAATGCTGCGGACCTTCCGGCCGTGCGTGCGCAGGTGTCGGCGCAGGCTGACTCCCTCGGGATGCGCGGTCGTGGCCAGGTAAAACGGGCGCGCGCCGTCGGCACGCCAATCCATGATGACCGTGCGGTAGTCGTCGTTTTCATCGGACAGGCCGATTCGCCCGATGTATCGCTTATCGACGGTCGCCCCCGGCCCTTCCTCTGCCAAAGGATTGTCGGGATCTGTGTCATCGATATCGATTCGACCAAAGACCAGGCCGATCTCGGCTGAGCGGTAGCGGTCCAGATTAGCCTGTAGTCGGTGGTATTCCACCTCGCGTTCAACGCGGGCTTGCGGGTCTGGGTCGTCGATGAGCATGACCTGGCGCAGGTACTCTTGGTCGCGCTCGCGTGCCCGGTCGAGGAAGCTGAACGCACGGTCGACGTAGGCCTGTTCGGCAGCAAGGATGCTTTCTTCTTCTCGCTGTGGTGCTGAACTTGCCTGGTCCGGCAGACCTGCCTGGCCAGTGTGGCCAATGCGGCCTGTCTGGTCCTGCCCGGGCTCGGATGCGCGCGACGCCAACCTGGTCTCCTCAACGAATCGCAAAATTAGTGCTAACTGATGTGCTGAATGAATATAAAAATATGAAAACGCTCCCGCACGCGTAGTGGCGTGGGGAGCGTTTAAGTATACCGCTTTAACTGCGGCAGCAAACTTACTGCAGGCGCTTCTGCGCCTTCTTTGCGGACTTCTTGGCCTCCTTGGAAGCCTTGGCTGCGCGCTTGCGCAGTTCCTTGCGCTGCTTGCGAGTGTCCTTCTTGAGATCCTTGCCCAGGTCCTCGGCATAGTCGCGCGCGTCCTCAGCGAGCTCGGTGGCCTTGGCAATCCAGTCGTCCTTGTTGTCCTCGACGTAGCTCTTAGCGGTGTCGAAGGCGTCGGTGAGCTGCTCGCGCCAGTCGTCCTTGTTGTCCTCGACGTATTCACGAGCGCCATCGGTGGCCTCAGAAGCGCGGTCACGGAGCAGGCCAGCCTTTTCGCGGACGTTCTCGCCGGCGGAAGCGAAGGCTGCGCTGATTTCCTCAGTGCGCTGCTCGGTTTCAGACTTGGTCGGCAGGGCAGCCTGAACCTTCTTGTTCAGCTGCTTGCCTGCCTTCTCAGCGCGCCAAGCGACACCCGGCTTGCCGTCGGTGTCAGCGGTAGCCAGGAAGAGGCCACCCAGCAGACCGATGTCGGTCAGGAAACCAGTGCGGCGAGCTGCCTTCTCCTTCGAATCCTGGGTCTCCCAGAATGCGTGGCGAGCCAGCATCGTCGGAACCTGTGCAGCGACCAGAGCGGTGGCGGACAGGCGTGGAGCCTTACCCAGAGCGTAGAGGGAACCCGCAGCAACCTTGGTACCAGCGACGACCTGGACAACCAGCTTCTCACTATTTGGCACGTACTTGTTGTACTGGTTCGGGGTTACGGAGCGGACGCGGGCAATTAGGTCGCGTGCGCCCTCTTCATGATCCTTTTGGTTCATCAGCGTGTCGACACCGTCGGCAACGAAAACCGAGGCCAGCATTGGTCGGGCAAACTTGCGAATCATCTAAATTCCATCTCCTTTGTCGTCCAGGTGAAACCGTGTTTTTGGCCATCTGGTCGCTGTAATTCACTATTAATCCTACGCAGCCCGGCCTATTTATGTCGCGGGAATGACGAGTTTTTCAGAAGCTCCGGCTGCATCCAGCGCTGCCAACCACACTCATCCAGCGCTGCCAACCACACTCATCCAGCGCTACCAACCACGCTGGCGCCAGTTCTCGACCTCGGGGCTCTCGACACCAACTGTGGTGTCTTTGCCGTGGCCGGGGTGAATCACCGAGTCGGCGGGGTAGACGCGGAAGACACGGCTCTCGACATCGTCGATAAGCTGCGTGAAATCCTCGGGGGAGTACGTCTTGCCGACACCGCCTGGGAAGATGCTGTCACCGACGAAGAGGTGGTGTGACGGGATGTCGTCGGAAAGCGCGCCGGCTTCCTTGGCGGACAGGTCGAGGCAGAGACCGCCCTTGGTGTGTCCGCGCAGGATGAACGTGGGCAGCGTGATGCCCTGGCCGAACGTGATGGTCTCGCTGCCGTCGAGCTGCTGGTCGGCGGGCTCGGGAATGTCGGCAGCGTCGAGGCTGGACGTGATGTGGCGGGCCGGGAATGCCTGTAGAAGTTCGCCGAGCGCCTGGACGTGATCGCCGTGGGAGTGCGTGGTGACAATCGTGCGGACCTGCGCGCCGACGTGCTCAACCAGGCGGATTAGATGGTCGGCGTCGGTGGCGGCGTCGATAAGTAGGGAATTGTCGGGCTCGCGGGAGTCGACCAAAAGGTAGACGTTGTTGTCCATCGATCCGACGGAGGTCTTATAAATAGTGACATTGCCGTAGTCAATGCGCTCAACGCCGCGCGTTCTCGGCGAGTTGGAGTAAGGGCTGATTGTAATGTCGTCGTTCATGCGCCCCAGGGTAATGAGGTGTCTGTCGGCGCGCTAGGAGCGCAACGTAACCACGAGTCTCTGAACACATGTGCGAAAAATTGGTTATGGACTGTAGACTAGTCGGCAGTGAATCGTCGACGAATTGAGGTTTCCCACTGTGGCTGAACGTCTAGTGGTCAGAGGCGCCCGCGAGCATAACCTGCAGGGTGTTGACATCGATTTGCCCAGAGACAAGATGGTGGTTTTCACAGGTCTGTCGGGGTCGGGTAAATCGTCACTGGCATTTGACACAATTTTCGCCGAGGGCCAGCGCCGTTACGTGGAGTCGCTGAGCTCCTATGCGCGCATGTTCCTGGGGCAGATGGAAAAGCCCGATGTAGAGATGATTGAGGGGCTCTCGCCGGCGGTGTCGATCGACCAGAAGTCGACGAACCGCAACCCGCGCTCGACCGTCGGAACCATCACTGAAGTGTATGACTACCTGCGTCTTCTCTACGCGCGCACCGGTACTCCGCACTGTCCGACCTGTGGGGAAGTAATCTCCTCACAGACTCCACAGCAGATCGTCGATCAGGTCATGGAAATGCCGGAGGGCACCAAATTCCAGGTCCTCGCACCCGTCGTGCGCACGCGCAAGGGTGAATTCGTCGACCTGTTTGAACGCCTCGCATCCGAGGGCTACGCGCGTGTCATCGTCGATGGTGAAATGCACCGTCTGACGGATCCGCCGAAGCTGAAGAAGCAGGTCAAGCATGACATTGACGTGGTCATTGACCGTCTCCAGGTGAAGGAGTCGCAGCAGCGCAGGCTCACCGATTCCGTCGAAACGGCGCTTCTGCTTGCCGACGGCGTCGTGGTCATCGACGCCGTTGGGCTAGAGGCGGACGACCCGCGTCGAACCCAGCGGTTCTCGGAGAAGATGGCCTGCCCGAATGGGCACCGTATTGCTATCGATGAGTTGGAGCCACGGTCATTTTCCTTTAACTCGCCGTATGGTGCGTGCCCGGAGTGTGACGGTATCGGTACCAAGCTGGAAGTGGACACGGACCTGGTGATTCCAGATCCGTCGCTGCCGACGATTGAGGCGATTGCGCCGTGGCGGCAGACGCTGAACAAGAAGTACTTTGAAAAACTGGTCGAGGGGCTCGCCACCGAGATGAGCTTCGACCCGACCACGCCTTTTGAGGAACTTACAGCGCCGCAGCGCAAGGCCCTGCTGCATGGTTCCAGCCACAAGGTCACGGTGCGTTACCGCAATCGGTATGGCCGCACTCGCCAGTACACCGCACCTTTCGAAGGCGTGATGCCGTACCTACACCGCAAGCTGTCACAGGCGGAGAGCGACTCTCAGAAGGAGCGTTTCCAGGGGTACATGCGTGAGGTGCCGTGCCCGGCATGTAGCGGTACTCGTTTGCGTCCGGAGATTCTTTCGGTGACGTTGGATTCGGCGGAGTTCGGGCAGAAGAATATTGCCGAGCTGACAGAGCTATCGGTTCACGATGGCTCGGCATTCCTGAATTCGCTGACTCTGGGCAAGCGCGAGGAAATGATTGCCGGGCGTGTTCTGCGTGAGGTGCAGGCTCGTCTGAAGTTCCTGCTTGACGTTGGCCTGGATTATCTGTCCCTGTCTCGTTCGGCAGGCACGCTGTCCGGTGGTGAAGCGCAGCGAATTCGTCTGGCCACTCAGATCGGCTCGGGGCTCGCAGGCGTGCTCTACGTCTTGGATGAGCCCTCGATTGGTCTTCACCAGCGTGATAACAACCGTCTAATCAAGACTCTGAAAAACCTGCGCGACCTGGGCAATACCTTGATTGTGGTCGAGCATGATGAGGACACGATTCGCGAGGCTGATTGGCTGGTCGACATTGGGCCAAAGGCCGGTGAATACGGTGGACAAATCGTTTACCAGGGTGAACCGTCTGGCATCGTTGACTGCGAGGAATCACTGACAGGTGCGTATCTCTCGGGTCGTCGGGTGTTGGCGGTGCCGGAGAACCGTCGTGCGATTGATAAGTCGCGCATGGTGGCGGTCAAGGGCGCTCGCGAGAACAACCTGAAGAAGATTGACGTTAAGTTCCCTCTCGGTGTGCTGACCTGTGTCACGGGTGTTTCCGGTTCAGGCAAGTCGACCTTGGTTAACGAAATCCTGGCCAAGGTGATGAGCAACGAGCTCAACGGTGCTCGCCAGGTACCGGGCCGACACAGCCGCGTGGAGGGGCTGGATCAGCTGGACAAGCTGGTGCAGGTTGATCAGTCGCCGATTGGTCGCACCCCGCGTTCCAACCCAGCGACGTACACCGGTGTGTTCGACAAGATCCGCAACCTCTTCGCAGAGACGCAAGAGGCTAAGGTCCGTGGCTACAAGCCGGGGCGTTTCAGCTTTAACGTTAAGGGCGGTCGCTGTGAGGCATGTAAGGGCGACGGCACCATCAAGATTGAGATGAACTTCCTGCCGGATGTCTACGTGCCCTGCGAGGTGTGTCATGGCGCGCGCTACAACCGCGAAACACTTGAGGTTCGCTACAAGGGCAAGACCATCGCTGAGGTTCTGGACATGCCCATCTCCGAGGCAGCGGAGTTCTTCGAGCCGATTCAGTCGATTGCGCGTTATCTCAATACGCTTGTCGACGTCGGCCTGGGCTATGTCCGTCTCGGGCAGGCGGCAACCACGCTCTCGGGTGGTGAGGCTCAGCGCGTGAAGCTGGCCAGTGAGCTGCAGAAGCGCTCCAATGGCCGGACGGTTTACATCTTGGATGAGCCGACCACGGGTCTGCACTTTGAGGACATCCGCAAGCTCATGTTGGTGTTGCAGGGGCTGGTAGACAAGGGCAACACCGTCATTGTCATTGAGCACAATTTGGATGTCATCAAGTCTGCGGACTGGATTATCGACATGGGGCCGGAAGGCGGCTCCGGCGGTGGCACCGTGGTTGTAGAGGGCACGCCGGAGGATGTCGCGAGCTGTTCCGGCTCCCACACCGGGCAGTACCTGAAGCCGCTGCTTAAGTAGCTTAGGTAGTCGGGTCGTTTCCGTCGGAGATCTCAGGACCGTCGGTGCGGGTGATGCCTTCCATTCTGTCAGCAGCGGGGTCGGCATCGGCAGCGGCGGCAGCGTCAGTATCGCTGGCGGTGCCGTCACGGTCCGGTGCCGCCGGCTCCTCGGCACTCTTCTGCTTCGCCCCGGAGACCGCCATGGCCAGCAGAATCAGGCCACAGCCGAGGAACGCCAAGGCGCGGATAACGCCATCGAGCGTTGCCATGTCGTAGAAGATCAGCTTGACGATAGACAGCGCCGCAATCGTTAAACCCGCTGCCAGTCGCGCCGGAATGTGGTGGAACCTCTTCGATAGCACCAGCATGCCGGCAATCGTGGCCCAGAAAATACTCAACAACATGTGTGCAGCGTTGAAGCTCACGCCAATAGTCGTGAGCAGCATGATAAATGGCATACCCAGTGCAGCCAGGCCAATCAGTGCAAAAGCTGGCGGTAGCTGCGACCTCGCTGCCGTCACGGCCAGGCCGACGTCGGCGCACAGCAGGAACAACAGCGAAAGCATTTCTGCCCACGTTGCCGAGTAGTCGTCCGCAGCACCGGCATTCAATGCTGCGGGCAGGATGTAGAGGTGTACTACCGTTGCGCCGAGCAGCCAGGTCAGTGCCGCAATCTTTGTATATGGTGCGACGGCATCCCGGGTTGGTTCAGGAGCCTGTAGTCGTGCGCCAATCGCGCCGTGCTTCGGTGCTGTGGCCAGCGCCCAGACAAAGAGCGCGGCACCGATGGAGATTGGGATGAGACCCCAAGTGTGGGGTCCAGTATCGGCTCCTGAGCTCCTTTCCGGGCCCGCCACCGCGAGCGCTAGCCAGGGCAGAATTGCCGTGGCCAAGGCCAATGGTGCGAGATAGCGGAAGATGGCACGGTTCCAAAGGAATACTGCAGCAATTGCGATGAACAGCACGAATCCGCCGTAGAACAGCAACCAGAGGCTGGAGGTGGACTGTGTGGCGTTGACCGTTGGGACTGCAGCTACAACCGGAGTCGAGAAGGCAACTACTGACGTGATGGTGACCAGATCGTCTTCCCAGGTGCTGGTTTCCGAAGGCTCGTCGTCAAGCTCGGGAGTGAGTTGGCGAGCCATCGCCAGCGGGCCGAACTGGGCAAACGCGAAAAGGGCAATGGTGAGTGCGGCGATTGCGGGTATCACCAGTGCATTGTTGGTCGTGATTACGCCGATGAGAACGTTTGCGCCGAGCAGGAATGCGACTACGTACTTCCGGAAGGGGACGTTCAGGAGGCAGGCGATAGCGGCGATGACCATCAGTTGAAGGGTGATTTGCGCGAGCGAGGAGCTCAGCGGGCGGGCGTGGAAGTTGAGGCCGATCGTCGCCCACAGCATTAATCCGGTGTTGATTGTGATTGTCCACGCCGCGGTTGCACTCGACTTCGTCCACCGCGCGCCGTATAGACCGACTGCGGCGAGAGGCAACATGATGACCAGCGTCGCTGCCACCGGAATCCAGTCGAGGAGGTAGGACATCGACATCGTTGTCAGGTGCGCAGCGGCAAGTGATGTCGCAATCAACGCCGTCACACCAGCAGGCGGTGCTTGACGACGGTGCGCTCGCACAGCCGCGACCGCGAGCACGGCGGCCAACAAGTAGGCCAGGACCACACGACCGGCCGGTCCAATCAGGCCGGATTGGATTGCGACCGCGACGAAAAATGCGATACCGGCAGCGGTGATGAGACCACCGAAGATGGCGATGATTCTGATGATTGCCTTCTCGTTGCGCCACCAGGGCTCGCGAGGTTCGCGCGGTGCCTCTGGCAGCTTCGGTGGCGGGGTGGAGGCTGTGGGAGAAGACTGTGGCGAGGGAGAAGACTGTGGAGACTTTGAATCCCGCCGCCATTGGTGGGCAGAGGGGAAGCCGAACATCGGCTGCGCAGTTGCGTCGCTCTGTGGCAGGGGTGCTGGTTGGTTCCGCCAGTCAGCTTGCGTTGGCGGTGGTGGCACCTGCATCTGCTGAGGCTGCTGGGGATACTGCGGTGTGGTCAGTGCCTGCTCAGCCTGCGGTTCCCAACGGGGAGGAGGCGCCTGCTCTAGTGGTGGACTGTGTGCTGGCGGTGGTTGCGGATTGCGTTGAGGCGCCCCTTGGGGTGCAGCATGGGGCGGCGCTTGAAACGCACCTTGAGGCGCGTGCGGTACGGCCGGCGCGTGCTCGCTTGCCTGGGAAAGGCGTACCTGCCAAGTACGGGTGAGCTGAGCCAGCCGAAGCGAGCTAGCCTCGAGATCTGCCAGAGCATGGGAAAGCTCTGAGACGGAGTCGCCGGTCAGGACAAAATCGCCGGTCGGTGGCTTGCCGTATCGGGCGGAATGCTGATTAGGATTGGTGTTCTCGGCTTTAGGGCCAAAGCCGTTGGAGCCAGTATTCATGGTGACGACTTTAATCGTGTTTGGCCTAAAAACTATGGAGAGAATCTACCAATCTGATTACAATTCGGATTGCACTTTTTTGACGCTTGGTATCGCGTCGGGTACCGATGGTGAATAACCCGGAGTGAGAGCCGGTTTTGGTATGCGAGAACAGCTGTGTTAACATCTCGTCTACGACCGCCAGAATGCGATGCTTGCTGCCTTCGGGGAGTATTTAGTTGCATTCGGCAGCGAAGAGGATTTAAGTCCCACCCTAGGTGCGCCAAAGAATTACGGTAGCGCCGGGGTCCACCCTAATCGGTGATGTCACATCGCACGATTGGAAGGCGTCCTTATACAGTGTGTAGTAATCCGCTGTAGACGCGTGGCTTTTCTTCCTTTCCCGCTTGCTATCGCGGTTTGAAACGAAGATTGTTCAGGTTCAACCTAGGAGGCCACATCAGCGCTGAAGCTCGTATTAACGAGGATATTCGAGTACCGGAAGTCCGCCTTGTAGGACCGAATGGTGAGCAGGTGGGCGTTGTCCGCACCGGTGACGCACTCAAGCTCGCTTACGAAGCAGACCTTGACCTGGTTGAGGTTGCTCCGCGAGCAAAGCCGCCGGTCGCCAAGATTATGGACTACGGCAAGTTCAAGTACGAACAAGCCCAGAAGGCACGCGAGGCTCGAAAGAACCAGCAGCAGACTGTGGTCAAGGAGCAGAAGTTCCGTCCGAAGATTGATGACCACGACTACGAAACCAAGAAGAACAACGTTGTTCGTTTCTTGGAGAAGGGTTCGAAGGTCAAGGTCACGATTATGTTCCGTGGCCGTGAACAGTCTCGTCCAGAACTGGGATTCCGCCTGTTGGAGCGTCTGGCCGCCGATGTCGAAGAGTACGGCATTGTCGAGTCTCGCCCGAAGCAGGACGGTCGCAACATGACTATGGTCCTGGGGCCGGTTCGGAATAAGGGTAAGAAGTAACCGACCTGACCAGAAATGGTTGTAAACGAGATTTTTGCGCCACGAGCGTCAAAGATCGGTAGGGGAGAGTTTTAACATGAAGCAGAAGACCCACAAGGGCACCGCAAAGCGCATCAAGGTTACCGGTTCCGGCAAGCTGCGCCGCGAGCAGGCTAACCGCCGCCACCTCCTGGAGGGCAAGCCGTCCACTCGTACCCGTCGCCTGAAGGGCACCACGGACGTTGCTAAGTCGGACGTCAAGCGCGTCAAGCGTCTGCTGGGCAAGGCTTAATTTTTCAAGCCTCGTCCCAGGGCAATCGCCCTCTTAATTTCACTAGTTCTTAAAGACAACGAAAAGGAAGTATCACCGTGGCACGTGTGAAGCGGTCTGTTAACGCTAAGAAGAAGCGTCGCGAAGTTCTCGATTCCGCAAAGGGCTACCGTGGTCAGCGCTCCCGCCTGTACCGCAAGGCCAAGGAGCAGATGCTCCACTCCAAGACCTACGAGTTCCGCGATCGCCGCCACCGTAAGGGTCAGTTCCGTCGTCTGTGGATTCAGCGCATCAACGCTGCTGCCCGCGCTAACGACATCACCTACAACCGCTTCGTCCAGGGCCTAAACCTGGCTGGCGTTGAGGTTGACCGTAAGAACCTGGCTGAGATGGCTGTCAACGACCCGCAGGCATTCGCTGCTCTGGTCAAGGTCGCTAAGGACGCTCTGCCGGAGGACGTCAACGCTCCTGCTGCTAAGTAAAGCAGCTACGAGGTAACTCGTACGTAGCGTCGGCAAGCGTCTGCTTACTGGCAGTGCGCCTGCCAACATCTTTGAAAAACCACCGTCGATTGGGTTAACGAATAACCTCGGCGGTGGTTTTTCGTATCCGTACTGGCTTGCTGGCGGTTATGAATCCCGAGCCGCATCACTAGGATTAATCACTATGAACTCTGCGCTGTACTTCAACGACGAGCCGTTTACTCCTCGCACTCCGCGAGTCTCGGCGGCTATTCAGCTCCACCGTGCGGCCAAGCGGAAGAAGGCCGGTCGCTTCCTCATTGAGGGCTTCAATTCCGTCGATGCAGCTATCCGCGCAGAGGCTGTCGTGGAAATCTTCGTCACCGCTGCCGCCGCCGAGCAGTTCCGAGAGCTGCTCACGGGGTATCTCGAATCTGGGACGCAGCGTAAGTCTGTTTCGCTTATCGACGACTCCGCCGCCCGCTCTTTGAGCGAAACTGTCACCACCACCGGACTCTTCGCCGTCTGCGACACCAATGCGGTGTCCACTTCGTTGGAAGAGGCCATTGAGGTTGGAAAGCAGTCCGGCTGTTTGGTGATTCCGGTGGAGTGCAATGACCCGGGTAATGTCGGCACGATTGTGCGTATGACTGATGCTCTCGGAGCTGGTGCGGTTATCCTTGCTGGCGATTCGGTTGACCCGTTGAATTCTAAGGCCGTGCGTTCCTCGGCAGGTTCTGTTTTTCATACCCCTGTCGCACGCGAGCGCGATATTGACGTCGTTATGGAGAAAGTTAGGGAAGCGGGCTTTACCACCCTCGCCACGGCGATGGATGGCGCTCTCACGCTCGGCGTTGATGCGCTTCCCGACGGTCCCGTCGCCTGGCTTTTCGGCAACGAAGCCCATGGCCTGTCGGAGGAGATTACGGCCTCGGCGGGGGCAAGTGTGTCCATCCCGATTAAGGGCGAGGCAGAGTCGTTGAACCTCGCCACCGCAGCGGCCATGTGCCTGTGGGAGACGGTCCGGGGTAAGTAGGAAACCTCGATGGTGAGGTGCGTGCACGTGTGCAGTTATCCTCGACTATGATTGTTCCATCACAAGAACTGATAGTCCTATATAGAAGTGGTTGACACGTGAGCGATTCGCCAAATCCTATCGATCTTTCCGAGGACGCCCTCCAGGCGGCTGCGCAGAAGGCCACGGATGCCTTTGATGCTGCCGGCAACCTGGATGAGCTTTCTGCCGCCCGCCGTGAGCACTTGGGGGATGAAGGCTACATTCCGCAGGCTCGTCGCGCGCTGGGCTCCATTCCGAAGGCTGAGCGCAAGGATGCTGGTCGTCGCGTAAATGTTGTTCGCGGAGCCGTCGAGAAGCACTATGCAGAGCGTCTTGCAGTGCTGGAGGAAGAGGAAAACGCGCGTCGCCTGGTCGCGGAGCGTATCGACGTGTCGGTGGACACCACGCAGAGTCAGCGTGGCGGTATGCACCCAATTACCATCCTGTCCGAGCAGATTGGTGACATCTTCGTGGGCATGGGCTGGGAAGTTGCCGAGGGCCCAGAGGTCGAAGCCGAGTACTTCAACTTTGACGCGCTGAACTTCTTGCCGGATCACCCGGCTCGTACGCTGCAGGATACTTTCCACATTGCGCCGGAAGGATCCAAGCAGGTGCTGCGTACGCACACCTCGCCGGTCCAGGTTCGCACTCTGCAGTCACGTGACCTGCCGATTTACGTTATCTGCCCGGGCCGTACCTTCCGCACCGATGAGCTCGACGCCACCCACACCCCGGTCTTCCACCAGGTGGAGGGACTCGCTGTGGACAAGGGGCTGACCATGGGGCACCTGCGCGGCACGCTGGATCACATGGCAAAGGCACTGTTCGGTCCGGAGACCAAGACCCGCATGCGCACCAACTACTTCCCGTTCACTGAACCGTCCGCTGAGGTTGACGTCTGGTTCCCGAATAAGAAGGGTGGCGCTGGCTGGATCGAGTGGGGCGGCTGCGGCATGGTCAACCCGAACGTGCTGCGGGCTTCCGGCATTGACCCGGAGGTGTACTCGGGCTTCGCGTTCGGGATGGGCTTGGAGCGCACCCTGCAGTTCCGCAATGGCCTGACCGACATGCGCGACATGGTCGAAGGCGACGTCCGTTTCACGCAGCCGTTCGGTATCCGCGGCTAATTCACTGACCTACAGATAGGAGTTTTACTTACATGTTCATTCCACAGTCGTGGGTCACTGAAATCGTTCGCGGCCCAGAGAACACCATCAACCCGGACTGGTCCGTCACCCCGGACGAGCTGGATGAGGGCTTTGTCCGCGTTGGTTTTGAAACCGAGGGGCACGAGCCGCTGGAGAAGGTCGAGGGGCCGCTGGTTTTCGGCCGCGTCGACCACATTGAGGAGCTCGAGGGCTTCAAGAAGCCAATTCGCTTCTGTCAGGTCAATGTCGGTGATGCCAATGGCACCGGCGAGCTACAGGAGATTATCTGTGGTGCCCGCAACTTCGAAGAGGGCTCCATTGTTATCGTCGCGCTGCCGGGTTGCGTGCTGCCGGGTGGGTTCGAGATTTCCGCACGGAAGACTTACGGCAAGGTTTCCAACGGCATGCTGTGCTCCGAAGCTGAGCTGGGTATGACCGATTCCTCCGCCGGTATTCTGACGCTGCCGTCGGTCCCAGCTGAGCTGGGTTCGTGCGCCAAGGAATTCATCGGTCTCGATGACGAGAAGTTCGAGGTCAACATCACCCCGGACCGCGGTTACGCGCTGTCGGCCCGCGGTCTGGGCCGCGAGATCTGCTCCGCCTTCAACCTCGACTTCGCCGATCCAGCCAAGGTCAACGAGCTGCCGGTCGAAGGTGAGGTCCTGAACGTCACTATCGACGAGGACACCGACACCCGCCGCTTTGGTCTGCGCCGAGTCACCGGCATCGACCCGAACGCCGAGACCCCGTGGTGGATGCGTCGCCGCCTGCTGCTGGCTGGTCAGCGTCCGGTCAACGTGGCCACGGACGTCACCAACTATGTGATGCTACTGCTCGGTCAGCCGATGCACGCTTTCGACGGTTCCAAGATCGCTGGTGGCCTGCACATCCGCAACGCTAAGGCCGGCGAGACTCTGACCACCCTCGACCACGTGGACCGCAAGCTCGACCCGGCAGACGTTGTCATCTGCGACGACAATGGTATTCAGTCGCTGGCCGGCATCATGGGTGGTCTCACCTCCGAGATCGCCGACGACACCACCGATGTGGTCTTCGAGGCCGCCAACTGGTCGCCGCTGCATGTCTTCCGCAGTGGTCGCCGCCACAAGCTGAGCTCCGAGGCTTCACGACGTTTCGAGCGCGGCGTGGACACCGCTCTGGTCGAGCCGGCTCTGGATCTGGCCTGCCAGCTGCTCGCTGACATCGCCGGCGGCACTATCGACACTGGTCGCACCCTGCTCGGTGAGGTTGCCACCATGCCGACTATTGACTTTGCTGTCAACCGCGCCAGCGAAGTTGCGGGCGTTGATTACCCGCGTGAGACCGTCATTGGACGCCTGCGCGAGGTCGGTTGCGAGGTCGTCGACAACGGTGACCGCCTGGCTGTCACTCCGCCGACCTGGCGCTCCGACCTGACCATGTCCGCTGACCTGGTTGAGGAAATCCTGCGTCTGGAAGGTCTGGAAGACATTCCGGTTATCCTCCCAATCGCCCCGGCCGGTCGCGGTCTGACTGAGCGTCAGCTGCGCCGCCGCTTCGTCGGTCACGCGCTGGCCCACAATGGCTACCTGGAGATTCTGCCGACACCGTTCATTGCCAACGATGTCTTCGACGTCTGGGGCCTGGACGCTGATGACCCGCGTCGTAACACCGTCAAGGTCATCAACCCGTTGGAGTCCGACCATGCTCAGCTGGGCACGACTCTGCTGCCGTCCATGCTTGAATCGCTGAAGCGCAATGTTGCTCGCGGCCAGGTCGACCTGTCGCTCTACGGTGTGGAGCAGGTATCCATCGAGCGCGGTAACGGTGTCTCGCCGATGCCGTCTACCGCGGGTCTGCCGAGCGAGGCCGAGCGCGCCGAGCTGCTGGAGTCGCTGCCGGAGCAGCCGCTGCACGTCGCCACTGTCGCCTGCGGTCGTATCCGCCTGGATAGCCCGTGGGGTGACGAGGCCGCGTACACCGTCGCCGACGCCATCGAAGCCGCGCGCATTGTTGCCCGCGCTGCCAACGTCGAGCTGGAGATCCGTAACGCTGAGGTGCTGCCGTGGCACCCGGGCCGCTGCGCTGAGCTGCTTGTCGACGGCGAGGTCGTCGGCCACGCCGGTGAGCTGCACCCGAAGGTGTGCAAGGACGCTGGTCTGCCGGAGCGCACCTGCGCGATGGAGATTAATCTCGATGCACTGCCAGTGACGGAGCACCTGCCGGCGCCGGTACTCAGCCCGTTCCCGGCTGTCCACCAGGACGTCGCGCTTGTTGTCAGCGATGAGGTCTCCGCCGCAGAGGTGGAGAAGACTCTGGTGGAGGGTGCTGGTGAGCTCCTCGAATCCATTCGTATCTTCGATGTTTACCGTTCCGAGCAGATGGGCGAAGGCGTTCGTTCACTGGCGTACTCCCTGCGTTTCCGCGCACCGGACCGTACGCTGAAGGAAGAGGAAGCTTCCGCGGCTCGCGAGGCGGCCATTGAGCTGGCCACTACCCGTCACGGCGCTCAGCTGCGTGGCTAAAAGGGGAGACCACAGGGAGAGATACCCATGATTGGCATCTTGCGGCACCGCGGCAACAGGCTGAATAGCGCAGAGGCACGAGAGCAGCGCGTTGGAGTGCGCGCGGTGAGCAGCGCGAAGCCTGCGGCGACTGTGGCTGCAGCTGCTGTCACGGCAGGTCTGTTGCTCACCGGCGCGCCGAGTGCGGCTGCGCTGGTTGGCGGGGAGGCTGCTGCGCCTAGTGTGGCGGCGGACTCCGTGGTGTCAATCATGGTCCAGACCAGTCCCCATACCGGAAACTTTTGCACGGGAACTGCAATCGCCCCGCAGTGGGTAATGACCGCAGCCCACTGCGTGCGTGATGTCCCGCAGCAGGTTGGGGAAGTCGAGGTCGGATTCGGCTCGGATGCCCGGCGTGTACCGATTGATCGCTGGGAGATTGCGCCCACCGGTGACGTAGCGCTTGTTCACCTTGCGGGCGACGCAGCTCTTCCGGGGTATCCCGCAATGGAACGTCGTCAAGCGTTTTCGGAGCAAGAAACGGCAGGCACGGTCTATGGACGCTCGCTGCTCGGCGATGTTGCGGACGGCACGCTGCCGTCGGCGACCGTCACCGCTTCGATGTGTCCGGTGAAGTATCAACAGTGCGTGCGGGAAGACTCGGTGTTGGCGCGCATGGAGCGCCCCGCGGCGTTGCAGGTAGGCGATTCGGGCGGACCGCTTTTTATCGACGGCCAGCTAGCGGCGGTGTTCTCGGGTGCGGTGGCTTTTGATGGCAGCGTCGCACCGGAGGAGTCAGGTTACTATCTCTACACCACGACGTCATCGGCGGCGCAGTGGGCAGATGGCGTGATGAGGCAGGAGCCAAGCGTCGCGTTCGTTGAGTAATCTGCCGTGCTGATTGAATGGCCGGCTCGGCGAACGAGATGTATGTACCGACGACGGCGTTATATTCATCATTCACTCACGTCACATCGGTAGAATTCCAGCACTTTGACAACGAATTCTATGAATATCTTGCAACACAGTGAATAAAAGTGTTGAATGTTTGGCATGAGTATTTCCGTTGCCATTGCTGGTGCGACCGGTTATGCAGGAGGAGAGATCCTCCGCCTCCTGTTGTCGCACCCGGCGTATCTTTCCGGCGAACTGACCATCGGCGCACTAACGGGAGCATCCAACGCGGGTGCCCGTGTGGGCGACATTATGCCTCATGTGGCACCTTTGGCTGACCGTCGTATTGAGCCGACTAATGGTGACACACTTGCCGGGCATGACGTGGTGTTCCTCGGCCTGCCCCACGGTCATTCGGCTGCGATTGCAGAGCAGTTGGGCGATGACACGGTGATTATTGACTGCGGCGCGGATTTCCGCCTGCAGGATGCCGATGAGTGGGAGCACTACTACGGCTCGGAGCACGCCGGTACCTGGACTTACGGTATTCCGGAGCTGCCGGGCAACAGGGAAGTAGTGGCTGCTTCCAAGCGTATTGCTGTGCCGGGTTGTTTCCCCACTGGCGGTACCATTACGGTACTGCCGGCAGTTGCAAAGGGTCTGGTCAAGCCGGATCTGTCCGTTGTTTCCGTCACCGGTACCTCCGGTGCGGGCAAGAAGGCAGCTGTGCCCCTGCTCGGGGCCGAGGTTATGGGCAATCTTCGCGCCTACAACACTGCGGGCAAGCACCGCCACACCGCAGAGTTCCTACAAAACCTCAAGCCGTACGCAGAGGATCTCACCGTCAGCTTCACGCCGGTGCTCGCCCCGACGTCGCGCGGCATTCTCACCACCATCACCGCTCCGCTTGTCGACGGGGTGACGGAGGCAGCCGCACGGGAGGCCTACCTCGAGTTCTACAAGGGTGAGCCGTTTGTGCAGGTGTTGGCCGAAGGGCTGCAGCCGCAGACGCAGTCGGTAATTGGCTCTAACTTGGTTCAGATTCAGGTTGAGGTAGATGAACGCGCCAAGCGTCTGGTGCTGACCTCGGCGATCGACAATCTGACAAAGGGCACCGGTGGTGCCGCAGTTCAGTGCATGAATTTGGTTACTGGACAGAATGAAACTGCAGGACTTCCATTGGTAGGAGTTGCCCCATGATGAAGGAAGAAAAAGAAGGTCTCGTCAACGTCGCTGGTGACGAAGGCGGCGTATGTGCACCTCAGGGGTTCGTGGCCAGTGGTGTCATTGCAGGCATCAAGGTCAGCGGAAACCCGGACATGGCGCTCATCGTAAACCAGGGGCCGGAGAAGACTGCCGCGGCTGTCTTTACTACCAACCGTGTCCAGGCTGCGCCGGTGACGGTATCCAAGAAGCACATCGCTGACGGCAAGCTGTCCGCTGTGGTGCTGAACTCGGGCAATGCCAACGCCTGCAATGGTCAGCCGGGTATTTCCGACGCCCTCGAAGTCTGCCAGAAGGTCGCAGATGAGCTCGGCGTCGATGTAACCGAGATTGGTACCTGCTCCACCGGCTTGATTGGTGACCGGCTGCCGATGGACATTGTGCTGGCAGGTGTGCCGAAGCTTTGTGAGAATCTGGGCAGCGATGCCGCCGCAGGTACGGCTGCAGCAGAAGCCATCTTGACCACTGACTTGGTGGCAAAGCAGGCCGTTGCGCATGGTGACGGATTCACTGTCGGCGCTATGGGCAAGGGTGTTGGCATGATTAGCCCGTCGATGGCCACGATGCTCGGTGTGATTACGACGGATGCGTCGGTAAGCGCAGAAATGGCGCACGAGGCTATTGCCAAGGCGAGCGAGGTTACGTTTAACCGCCTAGATATTGATGGCTCCACATCCACCAATGACACCGTCATCATCTTGGCTAACGGCGCCTCTGGTGTGAAGCCCTCGCAGTTGGAGCTCGACCAGGCAGTGCTCAGTGTGTGTGATTCCATCGCACGCCAGATGCAGTCGGACGCCGAAGGTGTGACCAAGCGTGTGTCCGTGACCGTGCGTGGCACCGGTGGCGCGGAAGATGCCCTGGTAGCTGCTCGAATTATCGGCCGCGACAACCTCTTCAAGTGTGCGATGTTCGGTTCGGACCCGAACTGGGGTCGTGTGCTGGCGGCTGTCGGCACCGCGCCGGTGGATATGGATCCGGAGCACATCACGGTTTCCTTCAATGGTCACGTAGTCTGTCGCGATACCGGTGGCACGCCTGATGCTCGTGAAGTGGATCTGTCCGGCAAGGACATTGCCGTTGAGGTTGACCTCGGTACTGGTAATCCGGAAGAGGCCACGATTCGTACGACTGACCTTTCCCACGACTACGTTCACATCAACTCGGCATATTCGTCGTAAAGGTTTTGAGGAGACTCTGCAATGGTTCACCAGTTGACCGAAGGGCTGTCCTTCGAACAGCGGGCACATGTGCTGGCGGAAGCACTACCGTGGCTGCAGCACCACCGCGACAAGATTGTGGTGGTCAAGTACGGCGGTAACGCGATGACCGACCTGAAACTGAAGAAAGCCTTCGCGCAGGACATGGTTTTCCTGCGCACCGTGGGTGTCAAGCCGGTGGTTGTCCACGGTGGCGGCCCCCAGATTTCGTCGATGCTCAAGCGCCTGGGGCTGGAAGGAGAGTTCCGAGGCGGTTTCCGCGTCACGACTCCGGAGGTCATGGAAATTGTCCGCATGGTGCTCTTCGGGCAGGTCGGCCGCGAACTGGTGAACCTCATCAACGCCTACGGCCCATATGCAGTGGGTACCTCTGGTGAGGACGGTGGACTGTTCACTGGTACCCGACGCACGGTAAATGTCGGTGGCAAGGAGACAGATATCGGGCTGGTTGGCAATATCACCGAGGTGCACTCGGAAACGCTATTGGATCTGATTGATGCCGGACGTATTCCGGTGGTCTCTACGATTGCGCCGTCCGCTGATGGCAAAGAGGTCTACAACATCAACGCCGACACGGCAGCAGGTGCACTGGCATCGGCAATTAACGCGAACCGTTTGGTGATTCTGACTAATGTCGAGGGTCTCTACACGGATTGGCCGAACCGCGATTCGCTGGTGTCAAGGATTTCCACTTCTCATCTGCGAGAAATCCTTCCGACGCTGGATTCCGGAATGATTCCGAAGATGGAGTCCTGCCTGAACGCAGTGGATCAGGGAGTGCCTGCGGCCCACGTTATCGACGGCCGCCAGCCGCACTCGGTGCTGCTGGAGCTGATGACTTCCGGCGGTATCGGCACAATGGTAGAGCCCGGATAAGGCAGAAAAGACTGACAAGAATTTAGCTACACACGTTAGGCAGGTCGAAAGACGACATGAGCGACTTCAAGCAGCAGTGGCAACACACGATGATGAACAATTACGGCACGCCGCGCATTGAGCTTGTGCAGGGTAAGGGCGCTATTGTCACGGATTCCGAGGGCAAGGAATACCTGGACCTGCTCGCCGGTATTGCAGTCAACGCGTTGGGTCACGCACATCCGGCAATCGTGGAAGCTGTGTCCAAGCAGATTTCCACGATGGGGCACGTGTCCAACATCTTCGCCTCTGAGCCGCCGCTGGCACTGGGCGAGAAGCTCATTGAGCTCACTGGCTGGGACACTGATGACACCCGGATTATGTTCTGCAATTCCGGCACCGAGGCCAATGAGGCCGCGTTCAAGCTGGCGCGGTTGACGGGACGCAATCGCATTATCGCGACCCACCATGGGTTCCATGGCCGCACCATGGGCGCACTTGCCATGACCGGTCAGCCGGACAAGCGCACCCCGTTCGAACCGATGCCGGGTGGAGTCGAGTTCGTGCCGTACGGTGACATTGACTTCCTCACCAAGACCATCGAATCCGATCCGTTGGGTGTCGCTGCGGTGATTCTGGAACCAATTCAGGGTGAGACCGGTGTGGTCGCACCGCCAGAGGGATACCTCGCTGCCGTCCGCGAACTGACCAAGCGCTTCGACGTTCTCATGATTGTCGACGAAGTACAGACCGGCATCGGCCGTACCGGCCAGTGGTTTGCCCACCAGCACGATGGCATCGTGCCGGACGTTATGACCCTGGCCAAGGGCCTCGGCGGCGGCCTACCGCTCGGTGCTGTCATCGCCAACGGCCGCGCAGCGGAACTGTTTACTCCTGGTGCGCACGGCACCACCTTTGGTGGCAATCCGGTCTGTGCCGCTGCCGGCCTGGCCGTCATCGAGACGCTGGAAGAAGAAAAGCTGCTCAATCGAGTCACCGAGAAGGGCAAGGTCCTGGCTCGCAAGCTCGCGTCGTTAAGCCATGTCGATCACGTGCGTGGTCGCGGCTTCATGCTTGGACTGGTGCTGCGCGAGAACCTGGCGAAAGAAGCGGTTAACGCCGGTTATGAGCGTGGTGTCATTCTGAACGCTCCGCAGGCGAATGTGCTGCGTATTGTGCCGCCGTTGAACCTCAGCGATGAGGAAGTCAACCGTGCCGTCGAGTTGATTGATGCCTGCCTGAACGACGCCGCCGAGGCTGTCGCCAACAATGGAAGGAATTAGAAACTGATGCTCCGTCATTTTCTCGCCGATGATGACCTGACTCCACAGGAGCAGGCTGAGGTGCTGCAGTTGGCTGCAGAGCTGAAGGCAGCGCCGTACTCCCGCCGGCCGTTTGAGGGGCCACAGTCGGTTGCGGTGCTGTTCGACAAGACGTCGACTCGTACCCGTTTCTCCTTCGACGCTGGTATTGCGGCTCTGGGCGGCAACGCGATTGTGGTCGAAACCGGAAACTCGCAGATGGGCAAGGGCGAAACCTACCAGGACACCGCTGCTGTGCTCAGCCGCTTTGTCTCGGCAATCGTCTGGCGCACCTACGCGCAGTCCGGTTTGGAAGCCATGTCTGAAACCGCGACGGTGCCGATTGTCAACGCGCTTTCCGACGAGTTCCACCCGTGCCAGATTCTCGCTGACCTACAGACCATCATCGAGCACAAGTGCCCGGAGGAAGGCCAGACGGGACTGCGTGGCAAGAAGGCTGTGTACTTCGGCGATGGTGCCAACAACATGGCCAACTCCTACCTCGTGGGCTTCGCCACCGCAGGTCTGGACGTCACCATCTGTGCACCGGAGGACTTCCAGCCGGAGCAGGTCTACGTCGACCGTGCCAAGAAGGTCGCGGAGCAGACCGGTGCGGCCGTGTCCGTGACCGCGGACGTCGATGAGGCCATTGCCGGTGCTGACGTTGTCATCACCGATACCTGGGTCAGCATGGGTCAGGAGAACGACGGCCTGGATCGGCGTACTCCGTTCCTGCCGTACCAGGTCAACGCTGAGCTGATGGCCAAGGCAAATGAGGATGCCATCTTCCTGCACTGCCTGCCGGCATACCGTGGCAACGAAGTTACTGCCGAGGTCATCGATGGCCCGCAGTCGGTAGTCTTCGACGAGGCGGAAAACCGCATGCACGCTCAGAAGGCGTTGCTGACCTGGCTGGTGGAGAGGCAGTAAGGTCATGACCGCAGCACAACCAGGATCTCGCACAGCTCGGCAGACGCGCATCGCTGACCTGCTGGCGCAGCATCACGTGTCCAGTCAGGTTCAGCTCGTCGAGCTGCTTGCCGACGAAGGCATTGAGATTGCGCAGGCGACGTTGTCCAGAGACCTCGATGAGCTGGGAGCCCGAAAGATTCGCGATGGAGCCAACGGTTCGCGGTATTCCATCGTCGAAGATGCACTCGCTGTCTCCAGCGGGGCAGTGGCCAGGATGCGGCGCGTTTTAGACGAGCTGCTGGTCTCTATTGATCATTCGGGCACCATCGCGGTTGTGCGTACACCACCGGGAGCCGCACAGTATCTAGCCAGTGTGATTGACCGTGCGGGACTCAAAGAAATCGTTGGCACAATTGCGGGAGATGACACCGTAATGTGCCTGGCTAGAGAACCACTTTCCGGCGCTGACCTAGCCCAGCGTCTAGCCGCCGGAACGAACCAGTAAACTATTCCACGAAATGCTTTAAAGCACCGATTAAAGGAGCGCTTACCCTATGACCAACCGGGTTATTCTTGCTTACTCTGGTGGCCTCGACACCACCGTTGCTATTCCGTACCTCAAGGAAATGACCGACGGCGAGGTCGTCGCAGTTTCCATCGATGTCGGACAGGGCGGCGAGGACATGGAGTCCGTGCGTCAGCGCGCTCTGGACGCCGGCGCTGTCGAAGCTGTCGTTGTCGACGCTAAGGACGAGTTCGCCGAGGAGTACTGCCTGCCGACCATTAAGGCCAATGGTCTCTACATGAAGCAGTACCCGCTGGTTTCTGCACTGTCTCGCCCGCTGATTGTTAAGCACATGGCGAAGGCCGCAGAGGAGTTCGGTGGCACTCACGTCGCACACGGCTGCACCGGTAAGGGCAATGACCAGGTCCGTTTCGAGGTTGGTTTCGCCAACACCGCCCCGGATCTGAAGATCATTGCACCGGCTCGTGACTTCGCTTGGACCCGCGACAAGGCTATTGCCTTCGCTGAGGAGAAGGGTCTGCCAATTGAGCAGTCCAAGTCCTCTCCGTTCTCCATTGACCAGAACCTCTTCGGTCGCGCCATTGAGACCGGCTACCTGGAGGACCTGTGGAACGCACCGACCAAGGATGTCTACGCGTACACCGAGGATCCGACCCTGAACTTCAGCTCCCCGGACGAGGTCATCATCTCCTTCGAGGACGGTAAGCCGACTGCCATCGACGGCAAGAAGGTTTCCGTGCTTGAGGCCATCGAAGAGATGAACCGCCGCGCTGGTGCTCAGGGCATCGGTCGTCTGGACATGGTTGAAGACCGCCTGGTCGGAATTAAGTCCCGCGAGATCTACGAGGCTCCGGGCGCAATTGCCATCATGACCGCACACGCAGCGCTCGAGGACGTCACCGTTGAGCGTGAGCTGGCTCGTTACAAGCGCCAGGTCGAGGGCGAGTGGGCCAACCTGGTCTACGACGGCCTGTGGTTCTCGCCGCTGAAGCGCGCGCTGGATGCCTTCATCGAGGAGTCCCAGAAGGGCGTTTCCGGTGACATCCGCATGGTCATGCACGCAGGTCACTGCAACGTCAACGGTCGTCGTTCGAACACCTCGCTGTACGACTTCAACCTGGCTACCTACGACGAGGGCGACACCTTCGACCAGACCCTGGCTCGCGGTTTTGTCGAGCTGCACGGCCTGTCCTCGAAGATGGCCGCAAAGCGCGACTTCAAACTGTAAAGATTCTCCAGAGCGACTAGAGCGAAAGGCCTATTGGAAAAGACAATGGTCGAAAAGCACGGTACCAACGAAGGCTCCCTGTGGGGCGGCCGCTTTGCCGGTGGCCCGTCCGAGGCGATGGCCGCATTGAGCAAGTCCACCCATTTTGACTGGGTGCTCGCGCCTTACGACGTTCTTGCGTCCAAGGCCCACGCCCGAGTGCTGCATGCCCGTGGGCTGCTCAGCGATGCCGACTTTGACACCATGATCGAAGGCCTTGATCAGCTCGGTCGCGACGTTGCCTCCGGCGAATTTGGTCCGGAGCCGACGGATGAGGACGTCCACGGTGCCATGGAGCGCGGTCTGATTGATCGCGTCGGCCCGGAGGTCGGCGGTCGCCTGCGCGCTGGTCGTTCCCGCAATGACCAGGTGGCAACTCTGTTCCGCATGTGGCTGCGCGATGCCGTGCGCGGCGTTGCACTGGATGTCACTGACCTGGTTGCCGCCCTGGTGGCTCAGTCCAAGGCACATCCGGATGCCATCATGCCGGGCAAGACCCACTCCCAGGCAGCGCAGCCGGTATTGCTGGCACACCAGTTGCTGGCTCACGCGCATCCGCTGCTGCGCGATCTGGACCGCATCCGCGATCTCGACCGTCGACTGGCTGTGTCCCCGTACGGTTCTGGTGCGCTCGCAGGGTCCTCGCTGCACTTGGATCCGGAAGCCATTGCTGAAGAGCTCGGCTTCGACTCTGCCACGGACAACTCCATTGACGGCACTTCTTCGCGTGACTTCGCCTCTGAGGCGGCATTCGTCTTCGCCCAGATTGCCGTGGACATGTCTCGCCTGGCAGAGGAAATCATCTACTGGGCCACCCCGGAGTACGGTTACGTCACTCTGGCTGATGCCTGGTCGACTGGATCCTCCATCATGCCGCAGAAGAAGAACCCGGACGTGGCAGAACTGACCCGCGGTAAGACCGGTCGCCTGATCGGTAACCTCGCTGGTCTTATGGCCACGCTGAAAGCGCAGCCGCTGGCCTACAACCGTGACCTCCAGGAGGACAAGGAGCCTTTGGTGGACTCGGTTGAGCAGCTAACCTTGCTGCTGCCGGCCCTGACCGGCCTGGTGGCAACGCTGACCTTCCATGAAGACCGTCTGCGCGAGCTCGCTCCGGCGGGCTACACCCTGGCCACGGACTTGGCCGAGTGGCTGGTCCGCGAGGGCGTACCGTTCCGCGACGCTCACGAGGCATCCGGCCAGTGCGTCCGCATCGCGGAGTCCAAGGGCGGTATCGGTCTGGACGAGCTTTCCGACGAGGACCTCGCCGGTGTCCACCCGGCACTGACTCCAAAGGTCCGTGAAGTGCTTACTATCGACGGCGCTGTCGCTTCCCGCGATACTCGCGGCGGCACTGCGGGTGTCCGTGTTGCAGAGCAGCTCGCTCGCGTCGACGAGAAGAACACTGAGCTAAAGCAGTGGGCTGAAAAGCCGGTTCGCGGCTAAAACTGGCAAAGCTGGCAACCTGCTAGCTCAGCTAACGCGGCTAATTAATCGGTGTGCGGTCAATCGACCTCACGCCGATTTTTTACAGCCCGGGGAGAAAGTAGAAAAACCAGCAACCCGACAACTGATGACCCGACAACTGGCAACCCGAAAAATTGCGGGCTCCACGTGCGAATACGGGCTGCAAATGTGAAACTGTGTAAGTTTATGACACTTTCAGGCCATTTTTCGGGCCATTTCTGTCATAAACGTAGTCAGTAACTCGGATCGACCCGCCGCCGCCAGTCATAAACGTAGTCAGTAACTCGAATCGACCCGCCGCCGCCAGCAACCCCGTAATGCCAGGGTGCCCCCGAAGTGACGCAGATTACTGATTATTTCTATATCTGTTGCCAGGTTTGGCCGGGTCTCTTACCATAATTTCATGGCGGAAAGTACGCGGTCGAGCGGTGGAAATCGCAGCTCACGAGATAAAAATAAAAATCAGAGTGGTAGCAAGAAAGGGTGCATGGGCCCGGGGGCAATTCTTGCAGTCATTTTGATTGTCATCGCGGCTGTTGCAGTCTATGTCGGTCGCGGCGGTAGTATCCCAGGTTTTTCTGGTGGCAGCTCCGGAGGAAACCGTGATTTCTTCGGTGGTGAAAAGACCGTCGTCAAGGCGATCGTTGGCTCTGAGAAGAAGCCCTTCTTCGAAGACAAAGAGGTCCAGAAGGCTCTTGCCTCTCACGGCTATACGGTAGAAGTAAAGACGGCGGGTTCGCGTCGGATGGCCACGGATGTGGATCTGGATTCCTTCGACTTGGCATTTCCGTCGTCAGCACCGGCAGCGGAGAAAATTGCCGAGAAAATGAGCGGCGCTGAGCGGTACGACGTCTTCTACACACCGATGGCGATCGCTACTTTCGACAACATCTTGCAGGCATTGGCGCGGGAAAATGTTGCTCGCCAACAGGGCACTACGTGGCAGGTAGATATGGCAGCGCTGGCCACGATGCAGCACGACAATGTCCGCTGGCGTGACTTCGCGGAGAACGATTATCCGTCGCCGCGCACGGTGCAGATGTCCACGACGGACATTCGTTCGTCGAACTCGGCCGCAATGTACTTGTCGCTCATGTCTTGGATTACCAATGAAGGCCGGATTGTGTCTGACAATGGGCAGGTCAATGCGGTCTTGCCAGAGCTCACCCCGCTGTTCACCGGCCAGGGATACACGGAGTCCTCATCTGCTGGACCATTTTCGGACTACCTCTCGCAGGGTGTCGGCTCAAAGCCAATGGTGATGGTCTACGAGTCGCAGTTCCTGGGGGAGAACAGTGCCCCGAACAGCCGGTTGAAGCCGGAAATGCGCCTGGCGTATCCATCGCCGACGATTCTGAGTACTCACGTGGCGCTGGGCTTTAACGACAATGGCGCTGCGGTCGCGCGGCTCCTCGCGGAAGACCCTGAGCTTCAGAAGCTGGCGGCCAAGCACGGTTACCGATCCAGCCATCCTGAGGCGATGGAGGAATTCCAGACGCAGTTGAAGACGGGCCAGGAGGTTTCCACCGATTTTGTGGACTCCATTGATCCGCCGAGTTTCGACATCCTCGAGCAGCTTATTGAGGGTGTTTCCCGTGGATACCAGAGCCCTCCGAGACCGGAAACGGAAGAGGGGTAAAGCCGAATGAACATGGATCGAATGAACATGGATAAGGCACTAACTGCCCTCCGCAAAATGCTTCTTGGCCTCGTCGGTGTGCTCGGCATCTTCGCTGTCGTGGCCTGTTCCGACGGTGGCCTGAATCTGCCGCTGGGCTCCGACGATGACAAGACGAATAAGATTAACGTCGATTCTGACCTCAAGGGCTCGACCATGCGTATCGCCGGGGCCACGGAGCTTGCAGAGCTCCAGCCACTGATGCAAAAGGCCTCCGACGACCTCGGTTTTACTATTAACCTTGAGCTTCTCGACGGCACCGTGAAGAACAGCCACGCGCTTGTCGCAGGCGAATTCGACAACGACTTTGATGCCACTTGGTTTGCTACCAACCGGTACGTTGATCTGCTCGGTGGGGCTGACAAGCTGGGCGAAGCCAAGAAAGTCGCCACCTCGCCGGTAGCCTTTGGTATCCATTCGGCGAAGGCTCGAGAGCTCGGTTGGGATACCAAGCAGCCGACGTGGGCTGAGATCGCGGAGGCTGCGTCGTCAGGCAAATTGACCTACGGCATGACCAACCCCGCGGAATCGAACTCGGGCTTTTCCGGTGTGGTGTCGGTTGCGACCGCGTTCGCCGACACCGGATCGGCGCTGACTACGGGGGATATCAACCGCACCACGCCTGAACTGCAGAAGTTCTTCGAGGGGCAGAAGATGACCTCGGGTTCGTCGGGGTGGCTGCGTGACAAGTTCCTGGATGAGTCGGACTCCGTCGATGCGCTCATCAACTATGAAGCTGTGTTGCAGCAGATGAATAAAGAGGGCGCTGACCTGGAAGTTGTTGTTCCGAGCGACGGTGTCATCAGTGCGGATTACCCGCTGACGCCACTAGCTCAGCCTGCTAACGGCCTCGCCGCGCGGCAGACGGAGGCACTCGGACAGTGGCTGGAAGCGAACTCGCAGGTTCTCGCCGATCACTTCCTGCGCCCGGTTTCCGATGACGCCAACCTGCCGGAAAGCATGACCAACAGCGTGATCATCGAGCTGCCTTTCCCGGGTGATCGCGCAGTCACGGATCGTCTCATTGAAGCGTACGACAATGACCTGCGCGTGCCCGGAGAGTCGGTCTTCGTTCTCGACACCTCCGGTTCAATGTTCGGTGAGCGCATCGCCGATCTACAGGCGACGATGCGCGCAATCGTCGACGGCAGTGCACGCACCGAAACGGGAAGCGTGGGATTGCGAAACCGTGAGATCGCGACGATCCTGCCGTTCAGTACGACCGTCGGCGAGCCCACGACCACGACAATCGACGGTCCGGAATCGCGTGCGCAGCTCACCGCCGCCGTCGATGGTCTGTACGCAGAGGGCGAGACCGCGCTTTACGACGCCCTGATTCAAGCCTTCGACCTTCTCGGCAGCTCGGATAAGAACTCGATTCCATCCATCGTGGTTCTGACCGATGGTCAGGTGACGTCGGGCAAGAGCTTTGCGGAATTTCGTGATTTCTACCAGTCCAAGGGCGGGAATTTGCCGCCGGTATTCGTCATCCGCTATGGCGAGGCAGATCCGGGAGAAATGCAGGAACTTGCGAATCTGACCGGTGGTAAGGTCTTTGAATCCCGTGAGACCGAGCTTGCTGATGTGTTCAAGGAGATTCGTGGCTACCAGTAAATCCTCCGGCACTTCCTCTGGCGGTGGCTTCCTCAACAGTCCCGCCAACATTATCGGGCTCATCCTTGCCATCGCCGTCGTGCTGCTGCACCTGACCGTGGGGCTTGGTTTCCTGTGGCCGGTTGTTGCGATTGCCGCCTGGGGCGCGTCGGTTGCTTTGTTGCCGAGGCAGAGCAAAGGGGCTCAGAAGTCCGTTAGCTCGGCGCCGAAGCATGAGGTCCCACAGCGTCGCCCGCTCAATCCATCTGAGCTGCGTAGGAATCTCCACCGGACATTGGGCCGGCTTTTCGATGCACAGCCTGGCGAAGATCTTGGCAACGCCGCAAATGACCTGGGTGCGACGCTGGAATCCGTCCTGAGCGAGTGGAAGTACCTCAAAGATTATCCCGAGCAGAAGGTGGTCATCGGCGGCATTATCCAGGAGTACTTGCCGCAGACAGTCAACTCCTACCTCGCGGTCCCGGAACGTCTGCGTCACAAGGCCGAGAATCCGGCGCGGGAGTCCATCGACCTGTTGCATTCCGCGGTTCAGAAGATCCAGGATGCAATCGGTCAGGACAACCTGATTGCTTTGGAAGGTCAGCGTGACACCCTGGCAATTCAGTTCGGTAAGGTAGTGGACTATGAGCCTTGATCCGAAACTCCTTGATATCCTCGCTTGCCCGCGTGACAAGGGGCCGCTTGAATACCTCGAAGATGAGCAGGTGCTGGTCAATCCTCGCCTGAAGATTGCCTACCGCATCGACGAAGGCATTCCGGTTATGCTTTCCGACGAAGCAATCGCCTGGGACAAGTAATTGCCTTTCCCGCTTCCCGACGGCTACAGCGCCCTCGACCGCACTGTGCTGTCGGGAGCTCCGATTGAGGCTGCGAAGACGCTGCTCGGCTGCGTAATTGTCATCCCCGCTGAGCATGTTATCGCCACCATCACGGAGGTCGAGGCCTATGGTGGCCCAGTTGACCAGCGCTATCCCGACCCGGCCGCGCATTGTTTCATGGGGCCAACCGCACGCAATCGCGCCATGTTTGGCCCGGCGGGACATTGGTATATCTACCGCTCCTACGGCATCCACTTTTGTGCCAATATCACCAGCGCTACGGACGGCACGGGTGGGGGAGTATTAGTCCGCTCCGTACGCATTGAGCAGGGCCTGGATGCGGTGCGCCGTCGCCGCGGTGAAAAGCCAGCAGTTACGGGTCTCGGACGTGGTCCAGGCAATGTTGGTCAGGCGCTTGGCCTTGACTTAAATGACTATGGGGCAGATGCGCTGGATCCGTCGTCACGCGTGTTCGTAGCGCAGCCAGAGAGCATCAACCCGGATAAAGACATCCACGCAGGCCCGCGTGTGGGCGTTCGGCGAGCGGCGAATCGGCCTTGGCGGCTGTGGCTTCCGGACGATTCCGTCTCAGCCTATCGGCGCCACAGGAAGGCGGTTGAGGAGTTCTAGGTCACCCTCGCGGTGAACGTCGGCAAGCGAAACGTTACGATAGTGGACGTGACTGAACAGAACATTATCGACGAACTACAGTGGCGTGGCCTGATTAATCAGTCCACCGATGTTGACGCGCTGCGCGAGGCGTGCGAAAACCCCATTACTCTGTATTGCGGTTTTGACCCAACGGGCGATTCGCTGCACGCGGGCCACCTGGTTCCGATGATTATGTTGCGTCGTTTCCAGCTGGCCGGTCACCACCCAATTGCACTGGCAGGCGGTGCTACGGGCTTCATTGGCGATCCGCGCGATGTCGGTGAGCGCTCGATGCTCAGCCAAGACGCCATTGAGCACAACCTGGAGGCCATCAAGGGCCAGCTGCGTCGTTTTATTGACTTTGAGGGCGATGCCCCGGCGACAATGGTCAATAATGCGGACTGGACTATGAACATGTCCGTCATTGACTTCCTTCGCGATGTCGGCAAGAACTTCTCCCTCAACACCATGCTCGATCGCGACACTGTGAAGCGTCGCCTCGAGTCTGACGGCATTTCCTACACCGAGTTTTCCTACATGCTGCTGCAGGCCAACGACTACGTGCAGCTGCGCCGCAACTACGATTGCGTGCTGCAGATTGGCGGCGGCGACCAGTGGGGCAACATTGTCTCTGGTGTCGATTTGAACAGGCGTATCGACGGCGCCAAGGTGCACGGCCTGACCGTGCCGCTGGTGACCGATGCGCAGGGGCAGAAGTTCGGTAAGTCCACCGGTGGCGGCAAGCTGTGGCTGGATGCTGAGAAGACCTCGCCGTACTCCTGGTACCAGTACTTCCTCAATGCTGGTGACTCGGTTGTTATTGACTACCTGCGTTGGTTCACCTTCCTGTCTCAGGAAGAGATCGCGGAGTACGAGGTCGCTGTTGCGGAGCGCCCGTTCAAGCGTGAAGCGCAGCGTCGCCTGGCACAGGAAATGACCAACCTGGTTCACGGCGAAGAGGCCACCAAGGCTGTTGAGCTGGCAGCGCAGGCCCTGTTTGGACGCGCTGAGCTGGCCGAGCTGGATGAGGCCACCCTGGCGGGTGCCGTCTCTGAGACTGAGGTTGCGGAGATCGCCGAGGGCGAGCCGCGTACTGTGGTTGACCTGCTCGTTGCTGCGGGTCTTGCCAAGTCGAAGGGCGAGGCACGCCGCACCATTAAGGAAGGTGGCGCGTACGCCAATAACCAGCGCATCGAGGACGAAGCGTGGGAGCCGGCTGCCGAGGACCTGCTGCACGGCAAGTGGATTGTGCTGCGCCGCGGTAAGAAGAACTTTGCTGGTGTGAAGTTCGTGTAGGTGCTGGTTGGTCTTTGTGTAGGCGCGCTGCTGATCTCTCGATCAATTGGTGTTTATGCAGCTTGATTCTTTTTAGGTAGCTGGGCTAAGGCTCCGGGCAGGCTAGGGGATTGATGATTTCAGAATCATCTGCTCCTGGTCAGCTTGGAGCCTTAGTTGTTTTAAAGGGAGCGTAGAAGCCGAAGCAAAGGTGGTAGCGATGAGTCCAAGACATGAAAACCGTGCTGGACGGGGAGGCTCGTTGATGGGTCGGATTATCGCGCGTTTCTCGAAGAAGTCTCAGCGTGCGTCAGAAACGGGCTCCGAACAAGCCCACGATTTTCAGGGTGAGGTTGCTTCTCGGCGGGTGAGCCCGCAGAGCACGCCAGGCCGATTGACGGTTGAAAACCCAAATGTGTTCTACACCGTTGAAGATAGGCAAAACGAAATCGTTATCCGTGAATATGATGCCTTCATCGGTGGCCTTTCCGACATGGTCGGACTGGAGGATGAATTCCAGCGGAATTTTTACGACCGTGAAGTCATTGTCAGGAAAACCACGGACAGTCAGCGAAAGGAGCGAATACATTCTTCCAGAGAAGCCTTCGAGGATTATCACCGAAGACTTCGTGGACAGTAGCTGTAGCTCTTCTTGGGTTTCATCAAAGGAGAGGACTGGCAGCTTCTGGCAAGTCGCTCTACTGCACAGGAAAACCCTAGATCAGATCTATCTACCTGGGGTTTTGTGTCTTTGGGTCGGGTGTGTGTAATGTATTCGGAGGTCAGCGTGGCCAGGCAGTTTATGTGTTTGGCTGGCTGATGTGGGGGAAATGTTTTCGTGCGGTTAGCCGCTGGGAGTCGTTGGTTTGACTTTCTGGTTAATTGTTTGTTAATGTTTTCTCTCGCTGCTCACGTGGTGGTTGCCCTGGTTTGCGGTGGTTGTCTTCGTGGGTGTGTGTTGTGTGAGAACTCAATAGTGTGCCGATGTACTAACTAATACTTTTTTGGGAAAGTGCTTGTTTGGTTGTCGTTTGCGCGTGTGTGTTGCTGGTGGGTGCCGGGGGCCTTTGTTTGTTTTGGGTCCTTTTGTGCTTGCGGGTGATGGATTGCGT
>NZ_JASPJI010000022.1:0-43524 GCF_030232285.1 Corynebacterium sp. MSK047
GAGCTATTCTTTGGTGATTTGTGGTGTGTGGTCTGGGGTTATGGTGGCATGCGGACACACTTTTCTTTACTTAACCCTCAAAAGCTGCATATTAGGTTATGCTAAGTTAATTCACGCTTGCTGCACTTGTGCCACCACTTTGGCCAACGCAGCCCATAAACCCGTTATTTCCGCATCATGAGACAAGGAGCGCGTGTTGTCTAGCAACCCGTTTGATGACGAACAGGGCAGCTTCTTCGCCCTTATCAACGACGAGGGACAGTACTCGTTGTGGCCTACGTTCGCCGCCGTGCCAGACGGATGGACCGTGGCTCTGGGAGACCCTTCCCGTGGCGTAGACGGCGGGGTATCGCGGGACGAGGCGATGGAGTTCATCGACCGCGAGTGGACCACCTTGCAACCGGCAGGAAAGTCTCACGCTTAAGTGAGTGCCGTACTTCCCACTGCTTTGCCTGGTGAGTCCGCTGCGGAGATTGGCCGCCTGCTCCGTCGCACCGCAACTCCAGCAATTAGTGCGGTGCTGTTCACTTTCGCCGGTGCCTTGCTCTCTCTGGTGCCCATTTATCTGCTGGCCAGCGTCATCGATGCGGTAGCCGCCGGTGACGGCAAGTCTGGCGTGCTGAAGGTGATTGTGTGGGCTGCCGTGGCGTGTGTTGGTACTGCCGTTGTCGCTGGCCTTGCGGAGGCGCTGACGGGTGTGACGATTGCCCAGGTAGTTGCGAAGTTGCGTGAGCGCGCCGTCGCCGCGGTGCTGAATCTGCCTTCCACCACGGTGGAGTCCCTGGGCCGGGGAGAGGTGCTGGGCCGAGTTGGTGCGGATGTCGCCGCGCTGGTGAGCAGTGCCCGCAAGTCGGTTCCATCGACCCTCAGCGCGCTGGTGATGGTCGTGGTGGCCAGCGCTGGAATAGCGGGGTTGGATTGGCGCCTCGCGTTGGCGGGGCTGTGCGGGATTCCGTTCTATGCGCTGGGGTTGCGATGGTATCTTCCTCGTTCTGCCCCTTTGTATCGACGCCAACGCGAATTAGAAGCCGGTGTCATCGGTTCCTTGCAAGGTTCTATGGAGGGCATTCGTTCGGTTCGTTCGCATCGGCTGGTGGATAGCCGCCAAGGTCTCACCAGGCGCTACGCGCAGGCTTCGCGGGACGAATCAATCGCTGCGTTTCGTGTGTTTTCCGGGCTGGTGGCGCGGGAGAACTTCGCGGAGTTCATGGGGTTGTCAGCCCTGTCTGTCGTAGGCTGGTTGCTCTTCCGCGAAGATGCGGTGACGGTGGGCGAGATCTCGGCAGCGTTGATTCTGTTCCACCGTCAGTTCGTGCCGATCGGCACGATTCTGTTCACCTTTGATGAACTGCAGCGCAGCGGGGCGGCCTTGGGGCGCATCGTGGGACTCATTCGCTCCGCGGGTGCGGATACGCCACAGCCGATTGATGACTACTCCTCGCATCGGCAGAGTCCAGCTGTAGAGGTCAAGGGCCTGAATTATCGGTACGAGGATGGCCCAGAGATCTTGCATGACTTGGCGTTCCACATCCCTGCGGGGTGCACGGTATGCGTGGTCGGCGGATCGGGAGCTGGCAAGTCCACGGTTGCGGAAATTGTCTCTGGAACCCTCGAGATGGCAGAGCCGGGTGTGATCACCGTTGGGGGGTGCGACGTGGTGGGAATGAGTGCGCAAGAAAGAAGCTCGATCTTTTGCGTTGCCTCCCAGGAAAACTACGTCTTCGCGATGAGTTTGCGCGATAATCTCCTGCTGGCAGCCGAAGGTGCCAGCGACGCAGAAATATGGGATGCGCTGCGCCGAACCGGTGCGGAAGATTGGTGCACATCCTTGTCCCATGGCGACAAGCAGGGCTTAGACACAATGCTGGGCGAAGGGGGCCTGCACGTAGATGCGGTGGCGGCACAGCGTCTGGCGCTGGCCAGGGTGGCATTGTCTCGGGCTGGCGTCGTCATTCTTGACGAATCAACGGCCGAAGATGACGGTGACCTCGAGGAAACACAGCAATCACACGAGGCCTTTTCGATGTCCTTGGAGGACGCTGCCCGCGCGGCGATCCGCGGACGGACGGCGATGGTGATTGCGCACCGGCTCAGCCAAGCAACCTCCGCCGATAGCGTGGTGGTGATGGAGCGCGGGCGCGTGGTGGAAACAGGTACGCACGAGGAGCTGGCAGCAAGAAACGGAACATATGCCGATATGTGGACCGCCTGGAATGAGCAGGGGAGGCAGGCGCGTGTCTGACAACAAGGTGGTGACGCTGCGCGGGCTGGTCAGAAAAAATTCTCGCGCGATGGCTCTGAGTGGCTTGTTGCTGAGCATCTACCACGTGGCAGAAGCCATGATTGCGGTGTTACTGGGATGGTTGGCGCACAGTCTTATCGCTAGCGAGAATGTGTGGCACCTGGTGGGTGGAATCGCAGCCTTAGGCGCTACGCTGGCGACGGTGTCTGTGAGCTGGCAGACAGGGTTCCGGATACTGCAGGCTACGTCGGCTCGGAACGTATGTGAATTGCGGGCAGGCATCACCTCGCAGGTGGTGAGCCATGGTGGGCATTCCGACGATGCGGACAGTCTGCCTCGCCAGGAATTGCCCACGGTGGTGGGTGAAGACGTGGTGCAGGCGGTAGACATCATCGAAGTGGTCCCGGTGGGGATCAGTGCGCTGGTGGGAGCCATTTTCTGCACGATTGTTCTGGCGCTGATTGATCTGCCACTGGGAGTGGTGGTGTTGGTGCTCAGCGCGGTGGTGTTGATAGTCCTGCACCGGCTGTCTCAGATCATTGAACGCCGCGCGGAGCGGCAACAAACTCTGCTCGCGCGAGTGACCGCGCGCATGACCGACATTCTGCAGGGGCTGCCGGTGATCTCGGGAGTGGCTGGCGCGCATCCGGCCTACCGTGGATATGCGCGTAAATCTGAAGAGGCGTGTGCGGATGCTCGGAAGCTCGCGTGGGTCAGCGGAGGTTATGAAGCCGTGGCGATGGGCAGCAATGTGCTGTTGCTGAGTGCGGTGGGCCTGTACGCGGGCTATCGAACCATTTCCGGCGATGTGACGTTGGGGGAGTTGGTCACCGTGGTGGCGCTGTCACAATTTATCGCGGAGCCGATGCGGCAGTGCAGCAGAATGCCGCGCTTCATTGGATTGGCGAGGGCTTCCGTTCGGAGGCTGCAGCGCGTGGCGGAAGCTCAGCGGCTGCGTGAGGGGCAGGGCGTGCCATCTGCTCAGATTGGCACGCCTGCCATTTCCATGCGCGGTGGAGACGGTGAGGCCGAAGGAGACGGCGAGGTCGAGGGATCAGAGCAGGCTTCCGTGGCGTTCGCAGAGGGGCGACTGACGGTGGTGCACTGTTCAGCCGCATGGGCAGATGCTCTGGTGGATGCGTTGGTCGCGGGGGAGTCGATGGAGCTTGGCTCCCTGACTAGGCCACAAACTCAACAACTGTGGATCCGGGGGCGCGATATTTGCGAGATCTCGGTAGACGATGTGCGTTCCGCTGTGCTTGCCGAGCCTCGGAAGCCGGCATTGTTTGGGGACACAGTGGGGCAGGCGGTGCTGCGGAGCTCTGGAGAGGGCAGGGCGGAGGATGCAGTAGACATTCTTAACGCCTTAGGGCTCGATGAACTGGCGCCGGGGGCGGCTCATTCAGCCGGGGTATTGGATCACGAGCTGACCGAAGGTGCGCGCAATCTTTCCGGTGGTCAGCGGCAGCGGCTGGGATTGGCACGAGCGCTACTGGCTGAGCCGGAGATGTTGGTGATGGTTGATCCGGTCTCGTCAGTGGATTCAATGACGGGCATGAAAGTGGCGCGTGCGGTGAGAGATATTCGCCGCGGGCGTACCACGGTGGTCCTGTGTGTGGGGAGGGCCTTCCAGTCGGTAGCCGAGGACGTAGTTGATGTGAAGCCTCTAGCTGGGAGTTTGCGGACGCGGGGTGAGCAATTCCCGCTAGGGGGTTGTTGAGCAATAGAAGATAGGTTAGCCTACCCTTTGCATTGCCTACCCTAAGAAGTTGGTTGGCGCATCCTACAGAGAGGCCATAGTGACCATCATCGATCGTCAAGCTCAGACATCCGCAGAGCGCAGTACCCACGAAAATTCCGTCCGCGACATCGTCGGGATCGGCATCGGCCCCGGAAACCTCGGGCTCGCGGTAGCTATCGAAGAGCAAGCTCCAGAACTCGATGCACTCTTTGTGGAAGCCCGCCCGGAATTCAACTGGCACCCAGGCATGCTCCTCGAAGGATCCAACATGCAGATCAGCTTCCTTAAAGACCTGGTTACGGTGCGCAATCCGCAGAGCCGCTTCAGCTTCATCAACTACTTGCATCACAGCGACCGCTTGATTGATTTCATTAACCGCCAAACCTTCACCCCGGAACGCGTGGAATTCGCCGATTACCTCCGATGGATCGCGGATCACATCACCGTGGACACGCAGTACAACACCACCGTGACGTCCATCGAGACGCTTCCGGAACTGGCCGCAGACGGAGCTCGTTTTGTGGTGCACGTCCGCAGGAAGTTAGGAAGCGGTGAGTCCGAAGGGCAGCGAGCTCAGCAGTCGGAGTCCATTCGCTGCCGCAACGTGGTGGTTGCCCGCGGGCTGGAAGCCAAGATGCCTGCGTGGGCAGAGGACAGCTCCTTGGACACCTCGCGCATCTTCCACAACATCGATTTGCTCCCGCGCACCAAGAAGCTGCTGAACAGTGGGTGGGATATCCGCCGAGCTTTGGTGATCGGCGCGGGCCAGTCCGCAGCCGAGGCCATCCGGTACTTCCACGATTGCCCGCATATCGATACCGTCACGGGCAGCTTGAACAGCTACGGCTTCATCCCCGCCGATGACAGCCCCTTCGCCAATCGGGTGTTCGACCCGGAGGCCGTTGATGACTTCTTCCATGCGCCCGATGCGATCCGCAACGAGCTGTTGATCCGCCACCGGTACACCAATTACGCCTGCGTGGAATCTGAGCTCCTCGATGAGCTCCACGACCGTCAGTATCGGGAAAGCGTCACCGGGCGTCAGCGGCTCGATATTCGCCGGACCACGGAGGTGCTCGGTGCGCGTAATTGTTCCGACGGCAGCGTCGACGTGGACATTCGCCACCGAGTAACCGGAGACGTGGTGACAGAAAACTTTGACGTGGTGGTGTGCGCCACGGGCTTCCGATCTCGCGGTCTTGCGGGGATTCACGCTGATAGTCACGGCAGTGAAGAATTCACCGTCACTAGGGATTACGGCGCCGTGCTCAATGGCGAGCGCGTGCCAGGACTCTTCGTGCAGGGAGCAACTGAGGCCACGCATGGACTCGGTTCCACGTTGCTCTCCAACATCGCGACCCGCTCCGGGGAACTGGTGGAGGCCATCACGGGTCAGCAACGCACGCATCGTGCGCCGGCGGATGAAGATCTCCGCTCCGAGCAACATCGGGATTCTTCGCACCTGATCGCAGGCTGATTTTCCCGAGCCGTGCTCCGCTTGAGGTTGGCTGACACCTAGCCCGACGTCCGCCATCCGCGTCTGATTCCCTGTTTCCCCATCAACCGAAAGGCTCTTTGTGCCCACCCGATCGTCTGCTCACACTCCGTTTTCCTCTGGCGATACGCTTGCTTCTCGAGATGGCGGCGCCGTCATCGGTCATGGCCGCAGTGAACAGGATCGGATCGCCCAGCAGCGCATATGGAATGACACGGATCAGGATCGCGATCGCCCGGACCTGATTAGCCTGCTCCTGCAGCATGCGCAGGAGACCCCGGATGCGCTCGCAGTGGTGGATGACCGGCACAGACTGACCTATGCGCAGCTCGTCGCCCATGCAACTGCTGTAGCGCGAAATTTGCGGGAACACGGTATTGACGCTGGTCAGAGTGTGGGAATCTCCCTGCCGCGCAGCGCGGAGATGGTGGTGGGTATCGTCGCCACGTTGCTCGCCGGTGGCAGTTTTGTCCCGCTAGACCCCTCGTGGCCGCAGGCGCGCCGGGAATCCGTCACCCACGATGCCAGCCTGAGCTTCGTACTCACGCCGGACAACTGCGCGCTCACCGAAGACGCGCTATTCGACCTCGATGCCACCCGCGAGCTGTTCACCCCGCCGTCCACGGACAGCGTTGCGTACGTCATCTTTACCTCTGGCAGCACCGGCCGCCCAAAGGGCGCAATGATCCGCCACGGTGCGATCGTGGAGCGCTTGCTCTGGCAGCGCGATCAGATCCTGTTCTTCGGCCGCGATGATGCCTCCCTGTTCAAGGCACCGCTGGCCTTTGATATCTCCATCAATGAGATCTTCCTGCCGCTGGTTTGCGGGGGCCGCGTGGTGGTGGCCGCGCCGGGCGTGGAGCAAGACCCCCAACGCTTGGCCCGCCTCATCCATCGCGAGGGCGTGACGTTTGCGTATCTGGTTTCGAGTGTTCTCGACGTCATGCTCAAACAGGCCGAAGGCACGAATCTATTAGACAGCTTGCGGCATGTCTGGTGTGGCGGAGAGATGCTCACCCAGGCGCTGTTCCGTCGCTTTCGCCAGCAGCTGGCCATCCCGCTGTACCACGGGTACGGGCCAGCGGAAGCTACCATCGGTGTCTCCCACGTCATATACCGTGACGACGAGGATCGCCTCAACACGAGCATCGGTGTGGCCAATCCCAACTGTCGGCTCTATGTGCTCGATGAGCACCTGCGGGTGGTTCCAGACCAAGAAATTGGTGAACTCTATGTGGCCGGATTCCTGCTGGCCAAGGGGTATATCAATGCCCCAGGACTCACGGCCAGCCGCTTTGTTGCGGATGTGTTTGCGTCGGACGGAACCCGGATGTACCGCACGGGAGACCTGGTGCGCCGGCACAACGACGGCTCGCTGGAATTCGTGGGGCGGGCCGATAATCAGGTGAAAATCCGTGGCATGCGTCTGGAGTTGGAGGACGTGGAATCTGCGCTGGTGGGACACCCAGATGTGGAGGCGGCGAGCGTGATTGCTCGGGAGGGGCGACTGCTGGGCTACGTGACGGTGACTGCGGGCCTCGTGGGTGCTGCGATCCGTAGTTGGTGTGCCGAGGTACTGCCCGAATACATGGTGCCCGCGATTATCACCGTCATGGATGAGTTGCCGCGGACGGCCAACGGAAAAGTGGATCGGAAGGCACTGCCGGAACCTGATTGGAGCTCGCTCACTGATGCCCCGGCCGATGCTGAACGTGACGGGGAAACCGTTGCTCTGCTCGCGGAGGCAATGGCTGAAGCATTGGGGGTTAGCGCGGTGGGTGCGGAGACGGACTTCTTCGATATCGGTGGCGATAGCCTGCGGGCCATCACCCTGGTCTCGGCTCTGGGACGGCGCGGGGTGGAGGTGAGTGTGGGAGATATTTTCTCTGCGCGCACTCCACAGCAACTGGCTCGGTGCGCCGAAGAGCGCGGAACCTTCGTGCAGGATCCAGACGATGAACCAACCGGTGAGGTGCAGTCGCTGCCGATTCTGCGCTGGTTCGATTCCATTACTGATCACGTGGACGGCTTCATTCAGTCCGTGGAGTTTTCAGTTCCAGAAGATGTGGATGCGCAGCTGGCCGGGCGAATGGTGGCTGACGTGCTGCAGGCGCACCCTGCACTGCGGGCCCGTGTGCAGCGGAATCCCTTGCGGCTGGAACTCCCGGAGGAATCTGCCGAAGAAGCGGTGGCGATCCACCCCACCACGGACATCGCTGCGCTTTCTGAACTGCTGGATCCGGCAGTCGGAGTGGTGGTAGCGGCTGGGCTGGTGCCCGGAAGATTGCGCCTTGTGGTGCATCACCTGGTGGTCGATGGCGTGTCATGGAACATTATCGGCGAGGACCTCGCCGCGGCGTATCGCGGGGAACAGCTCGCGCCGGAGCGGACGTCCCTGCGCCGATGGACGCAGCTGCTGCAACAGGCCGTTGATACTGGCGAATTCGCGGAGGATGCCAATAGTTCCCTGCCCCCATTGCCGAGTGCAGATGAACCTCTGCGGGACCCGCAGGTGCCAGCGCTTGCTGATAGTCCCGAGAAAGCGCCCACAGTCCGTGAGGAGCGCAGCGTGGTACATGAGGCATCAGTGCAGATCACGGACGAATTACTGGGTGCGGTGCCCCACGCTTTCCGCACGGGGGCGAATTCCGTATTGCTTACGGCATTGAGCGTGGCGTTGGCGCGTTGGCGTCGAAACAAACAAACATGGACCCTGGTGGAGATGGAGGGGCACGGCCGCGAAACCCGATTCGTACCCGGGCCACAGGGCAGGGAAGCAGACCTTTCACGCACGGTGGGCTGGTTCACCTGCCTATATCCCATGCTGATCGACCCCACCCGGGCGGCAGTGCAGGAGGCCTCCACAGAGGTCGAGGGCAGCATCGCCCCGCTAGCGCTGGCACTCAACGCAGTGAAAGACCAGCTCGCGGCCATCCCCGGCAACGGCGTTCCTTACCAGGCCCACACCTGGTTGCATCAGTCCGCGAAGACCCCTCCGCAGGCACAGGTGCTGTTCAACTACTTGGGGCGCGTATCCGCAGGAGCACAAGATTTCGCTCCCGCGGGTTCCACCGGCCAACTCGGCGAGCAACGCGACCCGGACCAGCCGTTGGTCCGCGAGCTGGAGTTCAACGCGATCGCCGAAGACACCGGCGAGGGATACGTCCTGCGCACCACGATCTCCTGGGCGCGCGGCAGGATCTCCCCCGAACGGATCGACGAATTGGTCGCGCACTGGGATGTGGCATTGCGCGAGGTGGCAGCGCTTGCCGATCACGGCGTGTTGTCCGTGGGCGACGTTGCCCCCGCACCCGTGAACTCTGCGGACCTGGCACGAATCACTGCGCAGAGCTCCGCGGAGCTGCAGGACGTGCTGCCGCTGACCCCGCTGCAGCACGGCATGTACTTCCACTCGCTATTCGAGGAATCGGCCAGCTCGTATGTGGAGCAACAGGTCTTGCGGGTGGAATGCAGCGAACCGTTTGACCGGGAGCGATTCGCCCGCGCTGCGCGTAATTTGATCCGACGCCACCCCGCACTGAGCACCCGCCCTTGGGAAACTGACGGTGGCGATGTGGTTGCCGTGATTGATCCGGGGATTGCCGAGCATTTGCGGGTGGACTTTCGGGACGTGACGGTGCCTGCCGAGTTGGCTGGGCCTGGATTAGACGGGTGGCTCGTGCAGCGTACGGAAGAGATTGCCGCTGATGACCTCTCGCGGGGAATCTCCTTGCAGCCGCCCGGTGATGCCGCGCCCGAGCCGCTCATGCGATGGACCGTTGTGCTCCCGACCAGTGTCGATGGTGCGGTGTGTGGCCAGGACATCGCCGTGATCCAGACGGTGCATCACCTGATCGCCGACGGATGGTCCGTGCCCATCATGCTGCGGGATCTCCTGGAGATCTACCGGGATGACGATGCCCGAATCCCGCGCTACGACCCGGACGCCGGAATGGCCGGCAGCGTGCGATGGGTGGCGCGCAGAGACGCGGAAGCCGATATGTCCGTCTGGCGCGAGGAAATGCGCGAGGTACGCCCCACGGTGCTGTGCCCTAATCCTTCGAGTTCGCTCGAGCGCCGGGAGTTGCTGGTAGACGATCCGCGGACTGTTGGCTTGTCTGAGCGTGCTCGGGCAGCGGGTGTGGGCCTGCCGGATGTGGTGCACGCGGCGTGGGGGCTGGTCCTTCGCACCTTGGTGGGCTGCGAACCTGGGGCTGACGTGGTGTTTGCCACTTCCGTTTCCGGCCGTGACATTCCCGTTCTTGGCGTGGCCGATGCCGTGGGCATGCAGCTCAACACCATCCCGGTGGTCGCGCCGGGGCAATCTGATCCCACCCTGCCGGTGACCAGCATGCTGCACGCCATGGTCCATCACAACAATCAGGTCCGCGATGTGCAGCACGTCAGCCTGGCTGATATTGCCCGCGACCTGGGAACCAACGCCAGCGAACTGCTGGATACGTTGATGGTGGTGGAGGTGCCGCTATCTCCACAGGACGTGGGCTGCCCCGGCTCGCCACTACAGGTTGCTGACGTGCGCAACAATGGCGCGCCGCACTTTCCCCTGTCCGTCGTGGTCAACCCTTCCGCTGAGCACCCACTGCGCCTGATCTACGATCCGCAGCGAATCACCGAGGTACGTGCCGAAAGGATCGCGCAGATGCTCGCGGTGAGTGTGGATTCTTTGCTGTCTGAATCCGGTGCGGTGGCGACCGTGGGTGAGGTTGCAGAGGCGTTGGGTGCGGTATCTGGTGTGGACACGCTTCCTTCTTTGTGGCGACGCAGCTTCGAGCACTCCCGCGACCGGCCCGCCCTGACCAGCATCGGAGAAGACGGTGCTGCGGAGCATTGGACCTACGAAGAACTAGACGACGCCGCTCAGCGTATACGCGCTGTGCTGGACCGGAAGGTTGCCATCCACACCCCGAGAGTAGCCCTGCTCATGGAGCGCGATGCGTGGCAGGTTGCGGCCATTCTGGCGACCACGATGTCCGCCGGCACCTACGTTCCCGTGGATCCGTTGTCCCCGCAAGCGCGGGTGGAATTGATCCTGGAGGATTGCCAGCCCGATGCCGTGCTGGTGTCTCCCAGCGCGGAAAAAATGGTCTCTGAGCTGGTAGATTGTCCCGTCCTCGTGGTCAGTGAACAGACGATGAGCGGGGAAGCGAAGCCGCCTGCGGGCCGGTCGGCAAGCGTGGCCCGTGCCAATGACATCGCCTACGTGATCTACACCTCCGGCTCCACAGGGCGGCCGAAGGGCGTGGCCGTCACACACGCCAACGTGACCGCGATGCTGGGCAATGCTCGCAGCCACGTGGAGTTTTCGCAGGAGGACGTGTGGTCGATCAGCCACAGCTTCGCCTTTGACTTTTCGGTGTGGGAGATGTGGGCAGCGCTGAGCTCCGGCGGGCGTGCCGTGGTGATGCCGTATGCGCTGATGCGCTCGCCCGAGGATGCCGCAGAGGTGTTGCGTGCCGAAGCCATCACGGTGCTGAGCCAGACCCCAACCGCCTTTGCCGCGTTGGAGCCGCACCTCGGGCAGGACTCTGCGGTGCGCACGGTGATCTTCGGCGGCGAGGCCTTGGAGGCCCGCGCGGAGGCTGCCTACTGCAGTGCTCATCCGAATGTTCGGTTTATCAACATGTATGGCATCACGGAGACGACAGTGCACGTCACAGCACACGAATGCTCCGAGAATGCAGGGGAGGCCCGCAGCCCGATCGGCCGCCCGATGGACGGGTTGCGTACCTATGTTCTGGACGCGCAATTACAGCCGGTGCAGCCTGGAGAGACCGGCATGATGTACGTTGCCGGGCCGCAGGTCACCGCGGGTTATTGGGGGCTTGCTTCTACCACGGCCTCCCGCTTCGTGGCCGATCCTTTCGTTGGCGGCGGCGCGCGGATGTACTGCAGCAATGACATGGCAAAGGTGCTGAACAACGGTCATCTGGATTACGTGGGCCGCGCCGATAGGCAGGTGCAGCTGCGCGGTTATCGCGTGGAGCTGGGGGAGATCGAGAGCGCGCTGGAGAAGGTCAGCGGTGTGCGGGAGGCCACCGTGGTGGTCGTCGATCTGCCCGAAGGCCAGGTGCCGGGTGCGTTGTTGATTACGGATTCTCGTGCCGACGCAAAGGCGATCACCTCCCGAGCTGCCGCAGCGGCCCGAGACGCGCTCCCTGCCTACATGGTTCCGCAGCTATTCGCGGTGAGTACGCAGGTGCCGCAGACCATCAATGGCAAGCGGGATGAGCGCGCGATCCTGGACCTTCTGGGTGAGATTCCTGCTGCTCAGCAGGCTTCGGGCACCTCGGATCTGGTGGAGGCGATCTCGCAGGCAATTGCTGATGCACTTCGCTTGGACCGCGCCGAGGTGGAGCCGGACTCGGACTTCTTCCGCTTAGGTGGAGACAGTATTCTTGCCATCCGCGTTACTCACGCGCTGGCGCGCGCTGATCTCAACGTGACTCCGCGGGACTTCTTCTTGGGCCGCACGCCACGCAAGATTGCCGAGCGGGTCACGCCGCAGGCCACCCAGCAGAAAATCCAGGAAACAAGGCAGAGCCAGGAAGAAGCCCTGCCCAAGGACGGGCACCAGGAGATCTCGGGGGCTTTCCCCATCCCGGCGATGCTGCGCAGGCAGATGGAAAGAGGCATGAGCGACCGCTTTGTGCAGGCGCGCCGCTTGGATCTGGGGCCAGTCGCTGTGGAGGACTTGGAACAGGCCCTGCAGCAGGTAGCGCAGGCACATCCGATGCTTCGTACGCGCGTGGACACCAGTTCTGCGTTCGCGCACTTTGTTGGTGCCGAGGGAGACGGCCCTATGGTTGTGCGGGCTTTGGACGTGGATGCATTGATCGATCACATCGATATTGCTGCTGGTCGTAGCGTGGTGCTCGGGTGTGTGGATGGGTACGTCAAGGCCGTTGCTCATCACGCGGTGATCGATAGCGCCAGTTGGATGATTCTGGAAGACGATCTGCGCGATGCGCTCGCAGGGCGCAGGATTCTCTCCGGGCAGGCGAGCTACAAGGATCTTTGCCTGCAAGAACTGCACGATGCTCACACCGCAGCAGCTCAGGATGCCCTGCACTGGAGTGAACTGGCTACGCTGCCACGGCCCGTCGAGGACTCGAACCAGTGGAGTACGGATCATGTGAGCACGCTCGAAGTGAACATTGACGGACAGACCGCGCAGGTCCTGCAGAGCGTTGCACCCGACGTGATGGGTGTGGACGTTCAGGACCTCGTGGCAGGACTGGTGACCGTCGCGGTGGCTCGAACAATGGGCACGGACGCGCGGAGCTGGGCCGTGGACGTAGAAGGCCACGGACGTCCGGCTGATCATTCCTATGGTCGAACCCTCGGATGGTTTACCACCATCGCGCCGGTGGAAATCCCGTTGGCTGATCCAGCGGATGCAGCACGTGCCGCAGCGGAAATGCGCGCGCTCCACGAGGACGGCACAGCCCCGGACCGCCGCACTTATCAGGCACTGCGATACACACACCCGCAAGGGCAGCGAACCCTGGCCCATGGGGCACAGATCCTGGTCAACTACCTCGGACGGGGAGAGACTGGCGCTGTCCTCCACGCGCCGGGCGATGCCGCCTGCCAGTGGACGGATTACCTGGTGGAGGCCGATGTGTGGTCTAGCGAGCGGGCCGTAAGCATGGAGCTGTCCGTGGTGAATGCGGTGATTTCCGCCGAGCGTTTGCGCAGCGCCATCGGCGAGGTTGCTCGCGAGTTGCAGGAGCACGTCAGCCGCGAGCAATCCTCAGGACGCCGCGCTCCGCTGAGCGTGCTGCAGCGCGGAATCTGGTTCCAGTCACAGGTGGCAGCACCGGGTGCCTACGTTGCACAGACTGCGTTGACGTTTGACCGGAGACTGGATGCCGAGGCCGTGGTGGAAGCCTTCCGGGACACAGTGACCGTGCATCCAGCCATGGGCGCGGAGTTCCACACCGATGCTTCCGGCCAACCCGTGCAGAACTTGCCGTGGAGTGGACAGGGCATTGACCTCCCCGTCGAGACCACCGAAGGGGATCTCGAGGCGATCATGCACGCTGATCGCAGCGCGGGCATCGATCTCGCATCCGTGCCGCTGGCGAAGGCAACCATCGTCACCGGCCGAAGTGACGGACAGCCTGGCGACACGCTGCTTCTTACCTACCACCTGGTTCTGGTCGATGGTTGGTCGCGTGCAGTGATGCTGCAAACCTTCCTCGAGAGGCTGACGTTGAGGTCCGGCCAGGCCCGCACGCAGGGTGCGGGAGAGTTGGTTCCTCGCGGTTGTTCTATTGCTGACGCCCTGCTCGAGTCCGTTGACACTCGCAAAGAGCAGGCAGATAGCGACTATTGGGTACATCGCCTAGAGACGTTGTCTCAGCCCACGCTCGTTGCCCCGCAGGCCGCGGATATCTCTTCAGAGCACGCTGGTAGCGAGTTGCCTCGCCAGGTGTTTGCCGAGGTCAGCGAGCAGCTGACCGGCGCACTGCAGGAAAAGATCCGGGCGCAGGCCGTGACGTTGACCTCCGTGGTCAACGCAGCCGTGGCCGTGGCCTTGGGTGCTGTCACAGGGGATTCGGATGTGGTGTTTGGTCAGTCTGTCAGTGGCCGCGATGCCTTGAGCGACCCCGCCATGTCTGATGTGGTGGGAGTGCTGCTCAACACAGTGCCAGTGCGAGTGACAGCTCGGCCCGGCCAGAGCATAGAAGAACTGGTCCAGGATGTTTATCGCCAGCGCATCGAGGATATGGACCACGATTCCGCGGACCTCGGCGCCATCCAGCGGCAGCTGGGGGTAGGCACGCTGTTCGATTCCATGGTGGTGGTGCAGAACTTCCTCGATCCGCAGGCAGCAGCGGAACTTCGGGAACGCCACGGGGTTGTGGAGGAGCGCGCGGAAGATTCCACGCACTTCCCTCTGACCTGGGTATTCACTCCGGGGCCGAAGCTGGGCATCAAGCTGGAATTCCGCCACGACGTGGTGGACGAGTCCCTCGCACATTCCGTGCTCAAGGCCGCGACCGAAGTCCTGACCGCGTTTGTGGACACACCAGAGGTCCCGCTCGCTCAGCTGGCCCAGTTGGCGCCAGCCCGAGCGGAGGATTCTTCCCCGCAAAGCACGACGGAGCAGATGGCTTCCTGGCAGAAGGCCGAAGGCATTGACCGCACCATTGCGGATGAGCTCAAGGACACCGCCCAGCGCTTCCCAGATCGCATCGCGCTAGCGGATGACGCACAGCAGTGGACGTTCGGTGAGCTGATTGCTCGCTGTTCCGACATTGCGGAAAAGATCAAGAATTGCGGCGTGACCAGCGGCGATACTGTCGCCATTGCGGTGGAGCGCTCCGCGCATTCGGTGGTGGCTCTGCTGGGAGCCCTGTGGGCAGGGGTGCGCTACGCGCCGCTTGATCTGACGCACCCCGATGGGCGGCTCCGGGTCCTCGTGGAGGACAGCCAGCCCGCAGCCGCGCTGGTGGACTCGAGTTCTCGGGAGCGCATGGAGCGGATCGGTGCGCTTCCTTGCGTCGACGTCACCACTGCCGATTCCCACGCCACCACCCACACGCCTGCGGCGGTGCCCGGGGACGATGCCTACCTGATGTACACCTCCGGATCGACCGGCAAGCCCAAGGGCGTGGTGATCAAGCATCGCGGGCTGCACAACATGCTGGACAATCACCGGCGCAAGATCTTCGCCCCAGCTGCTGCCGATGGGCGGACGTTGCGGATCGCGCATGCCATCAGCTTCGCCTTCGATATGTCGTGGGAAGAGCTCTTTTGGCTGGTGGAAGGCCACGAGGTGCGGATCTTCTCCGAGGATTTGCGACGCGATGCTGCGGCCATGGTTGAGGCCATTCGCGCGCATCAGGTGGATGTCATCAACGTCACCCCGACCGTTGCCGAGCAGCTGCTCGCGGAGGGGATGCTGGAATCCGGCGCGCATCGCCCGCGGCTGGTGCTCTTGGGCGGCGAGGCTGTCTCGCACGGCGTGTGGGAGACCTTGCGAAAGGCCGATGACGTGCGCGGATACAACCTCTATGGACCCACCGAGTACACCATCAACGCCCTGGGTGCTGGCACGGATGAGAGCGCCACGCCCGTGATCGGAATGCCGGTGGATCGCACGGCGGCGTTCGTTTTGGACCCGTGGTTGCGCCCCGTTCCTACAGGAGCGCCGGGTGAGCTCTACCTCGCGGGCAGCGGCTTAGCGCAGGAGTATCATGGGCTCGCGGCGCGCACCGCCAGCTCCATGGTCGCCTGCCCGTGGGGCGCCCCGGGTGAGCGGATGTATCGCACGGGAGACATCGTCCGCGTGCGTGCGGATGGCATGTTCGAGTACCTCGGACGCAGCGACGATCAGGTGAAAATTCGTGGTCACCGCGTGGATCCCGGCGACGTCTCGGCCGCCGTGTCCCGCGGCGTTGATCCCCGCATCCTCCACTGCGTGACCGTTCCTGTTCGTATATCCGACGCCACACTCCTGGCCTGTCACCTCGTGGCCCCACAACTGCGCGATGCGGACCAGGGGGAGCGGCAGAGTTTCCTGACTGGCGTGCGTAATGCATTGCGCGAGGAACTGCCCAGCTACATGATCCCGGATCGATGGTCGATCGTGGATGAGTTGCCGGTGACGTCGAATGGAAAGACCGACCTTGCTGCACTGGGTGAGGGAGAAAGGATCACGGAGAAGGGCCGCGAACCGGCGAACGAAACCGAGGAGATCACGGCGGAGCTGTTTGCCGAATCGCTAGATATTGAGCCCGAGGACGTGCCGGTGGATGCTGATTACTTTGACATGGGTGGGCACTCCATGGCGGTCATCAAGCTCTGCGCACTGCTGCGTGGAGAGCTGGGAGTGGAGGTTGGCGTGCGCGAATTCTACGGTCTGCGGACAGTCGAGCGCGTGGCGGAGTTTGTGGAGGCGCGCTCGTAGATTCAGCCCAGCAATTCGGCGAGTGCCGGGATGATCCCGTGGCGCCACATCGCAGGGTCGTGGCCACCGGGCGTGCGGTGATTGGTGGTGGGAAAGCCGCGGCGTGTCAGGGCATCGGCCACTGCATCCACGTGTCGTTGCATGGGCGGCTCTTCTGCACCGCACGTCAGTACGATGCGTGCCAGACCGGAGCCACTGTGAGCCGCAGGATTTTCGAGTGAGGGGCCAGTGAGCTGTGCGGCAATGTCGCCTCCTGCGGGCCCGTCCGAGAGCGTGTCCGCGAGCTCTGCAGAACGGTCAGCGGACCACCAGACGGCAGGGGACTGGGCGATGGCTCCTTTGATTGCAGGCGTGGTTTCGGTGGAAGCCGTAAGAGCTGCGCGCAGGGCGGAGAGACCGCCGAAGCTTTGCCCCACCAGGACTATGTGGCTGCTGTTGATGATCGGCGGAAGCTCGGTGGCCAGTGCGCTGGCGAATGTTTGGGAGGTGTACTCCTCGCTGCGGTCTTTGGCTGCCGGCAGGAAGACGCGGTTGATCTGGGGGATAAGCCCTGCCGTGACTGCCCGGTCCAGTGCGCCCGTGAGGTCATGCAGATGGATCCAGTCATCGCCATCCAAAAACACCACGGTGGTATCCGCACCGCGGTCATCGAGGCGCGCGGTGCAGCGCCTGCCGAATACCTTCCGGTCGATGGACAGGCGTGCGCCGGGCAAGTCCGCGATGACTTCTGGGGAGCGAGGCGGCCAGAGTGTCTGGTCCACAGAATCGCCGCTCAATAGGCTCGCCTGTGGGCCTGCGCCGTGTGCGTTATGTGGATCGGGATATTTCAGCTCGCCGGATTGAAAGCTATAGGTCACTGCTGAGTGCGCCGGGATGCGCACATCGACGGTGGACATCGATTCGGTGAGCTCGACGTTCGAGCGGTAGGGGTCCGGGAAAACGAGGGCTTCCGCATCCGCGGGCACCGAGATTCGGTGAAGGGTGGTCACGTCCGGGGAGTCTGGCATGAAAATTGCGCCACTTTCATCATTGACTACATAGGTAAACCTAAGCTAACATCCCCTGCATGCGAGTTGCTGTTTTCGGCTATCAGTCGTGGGGACACCGGACGTTGTCTGCGGTCATCAATGCTGGTCATGAAGTAGTTTTGGTAGTTACGCACCCTGCCAGCGATCACCCTTATGAGCAAATGTGGGCAGACTCCGTTGAGGAGCTCGCCAGCGAACATGAGCTCCAGGTGTGTGTCACTGAGCGCGTGGGTCAAGACGTCATTGAGGCGTTGCGCGATGCTGCACCAGACATCATCGTGGCCAACAATTGGCGAACCTGGCTTCCTCCCGAGGTTTTCAGCCTGGCCAAGCACGGCGCATTGAATGTCCACGATGGTCTCCTGCCCGAGTACGCCGGATTTTCGCCCATCCTGTGGGCGCTGTTGAACCGGGAAACTCACGTGGGCGTCACTGTGCACGAGATGGATGAAGTGCTGGACGGCGGACCCATCGTTGCCCAGCGCGCGATCCCCGTGGGTCCGCAGGACACCACCACGGATCTCGTGGCCAAGACCATCGACCTCATCGAGCCCCTCGTGGAACGCGCATTGAGTGACGTCGCCCAAGGCACCGCCACTGCGCAACCTCAAGATCCCACCCGCGCTACGTACTTCCACAAGCGCGGCGAGCAGGAATCTCGCATAGATTTCACCCAACCTGCGGAAGATATCGCCTTGCTGGTCAGGGCGCAGTCCGACCCGTACCCCAATGCTTACTTTGAATTCCGAGGCCAGCGCGTCCGCGTGCTTTCCGCGCACGTCTCGCAGGGCCGCTTCGGCGGAACCCCCGGCCGAGTCACCATCCCTCACGAGGGAGGAATCGCGGTGGTCTGTGGATCGCCCCGTGCCAACGTGCCGGCGCCGGCGATTGTTCTGGATCGTGTTCGTCTCGACGACAACTCGGAACTGACCGCCACCGAATTCTTTGGACATAGGGCTGGATATATCCAACCAAAGGTTTGACCTTTCCCTTTTGTGTACGGGCCACGCCTCGCGCGGAAATCCGTCACCAGTAACAACGGAGAAAAATGACACTCAAGAAGATTCTCGTTAGCACCGCTGCTGTGCTGACCTTGGGCGCGGCACTGACCGCTTGCTCGACTGATGACCAGTCCGGAAATTCCGGGGACTCCCAGGCAGTCAACGCCGAGCAGGGCGCATTCCCCACCACCATCGAGCACCGCTACGGCTCCACCGAAATCAAGGAAGCCCCGCAGCGCGTGGTCTCCTTGGGCTACACGGATCAGGACGCACTGCTGGCGCTGGGAGTTACTCCTGTCTCCGTGAAGTACTGGGACGGAATGACCCCGGATGGTCAGGCTGCGGGCAACTGGTCCAATGACAAGATCGAGGGCGACACTCCTCGGATCGACAAGGACACAGAAGTCAACGCGGAAGCCATCGCCAAGGACAATCCAGACCTCATCGTGGCCGTGTACTCGGACATCGATGAAGACACGTACAAGAAGCTGTCTGAGATCGCCCCTGTCGTCGTACAAAAGGGCGAATACGAAGAACTACAGCAACCATGGGACGTGACCACGGAAGAGATCGGGCAGGCCGTGGGCAAGCCTGAAGAGGCAAAGCGCCAGGTGGAGCAGGTCAAGGAGAAGTTCGCAGAGCTCAAGGGCCGCCACCCAGAATGGGCCGAAAAGGAACTCGGCGTGGCCACTGTCTCCGACGAGAGCCTGGCTGTCTTTGCCGAGGGCGATCCGCGTAGCCGCTTCTTCACCGAGCTGGGATTCAAGATCAACCCGGCCTACGCGGGCATCACCAAGGACAAGTTCTACGGTGAGGTCTCCAAGGAAAACGCAGACCAGATCAACTCTGACGTGCTGGTGTGGGATCAACTGTCTTACTCTCCGAAGCAGAGCAAGGCTTCTGTGACCGAGGATCCGATCGTGGGCAAGCTGCCCGCCGTGAAGGACGGACACAGTGTCTACCTGGAAGGCGACCTGGAAAAGGCCTTCGGATGGCAGACCGTGCTGAGCCTGAACTACCTGCTGGACAAGATCGAGCAGCCGTTGGCAGACGCCACGAAGTAGTCTGAATCAACTGCCGAACCGCCCCGCATGAACGTGCTGGGGCGGTTTTGCTGTTGCTGGCTAGGGGACGGGCACTCATGGGGATAACGGATGCACGCTAGGGGCGAGCTGCCTGTATTCCGGTCAGAAACCGGGGTAAGAATAGACCAGTTGTTTTCTAGAAGGGATTCCCTGTGCACTTAAGCGACCTCATGGACGCCACCACCCTGCTCCAGAACTTTGGCGGCTGGGCGCTCGGCGGCATTGCGCTGATTATCTTTATTGAATCCGGCGTGCTCTTCCCGTTCCTCCCCGGCGATTCCATGCTGGTCACCGCGGCAATCTTGCGCGATCAGCTGGGCTTGAACGTTCCGATTCTGGTGGGCGTGGCCATCGTCGCGGCGTTCTTGGGCGACCAGGTAGGTTTCTGGCTCGGCCACCGCTTTGGCCGCAAGTTGTTTAAGCCCGACGCCAAGATCCTCATAACCGAGCACCTCGAACAAGCCGAGGCTTTCTTCCTGAAGTACGGGCCGTTGGCTCTGGTACTGGGGCGCTTCATCCCGATCGTGCGTACCTACATTCCCGTGGCCGCTGGTACCGCGGAGATGCCGTACAAGAAGTTCGTGGGATGGAACGTCACGGGTGCAGTGCTGTGGATTGTCAGCATGGTCGGCATTGGCGTGCTGCTGGGGGATATCCCGGGCATTGCGGATCGCATCGACATGATCGCCATCGTCATCGTGCTGGTGTCTGTGACTCCGGTGGTGATTTCCGCGATGATCAACTGGCGGAAGTCCAAGAAGACTCCCGCCCAGGAGCTGATGGAGGACTAAGCCCTGATCGTCACTTGGGGACGATCAGCGGACCGCCGGTGACAGGATCCTCGATGACTAGCGCGTTGAGGGCAAACGCCTCGAGCAGTAGCTCTGGGGTAATGACCTCGCTGGGACGCCCGGTGGCGAGGACCTGTCCATCCTTCATCACCACGAGATTATCGCTGTAGCGTACAGCCAAGTTGAGATCGTGCAGCACCATCACCACAGTCCGATCCAGCTCTCGGCGTAGACGCTGCACCAGCTCCAAAATCTCTACCGACGTGGCCAGATCCAGGTAGGTGGTGGGCTCGTCCAGGAACAGGATGTCCGTGTTCTGCGCAAGAACCATGGAGATCCACACACGCTGCCGCTGCCCTCCGGACAGAGAATCCAGGGTGCGCTCCGCCAGCCCCATCGAGCCAGTCATTTCCAGCGCCTTGTGCACCTCGGCTTCGTCCGTGGACGACCACTGACGGATCCACGATTGGTGTGGGTGCCGACCGCGCGAGACGAGATCAGCCACGTTGAGTCCCTCCGGGGCGGTAGGGGTTTGTGGCAGCACGCTGATGGTCCGTGCGAGGTCCTTGCGCCTGATGGATGAGATATCGGCGCCGTCTAACAGCACTTCGCCCTCATTCGCCGGAAGGAGACGAGACATGGCTCGCAACAACGTGGATTTGCCGCAGCCATTGGGGCCGATGATTGTGGTGATCTGCCCGCGAGGAAAGTCCACGTCCAAGCCTTCGATGACCGTCCGGTCGCCGTAGCCCACGGCGAGGCCGCGTGCGCTCATGCTGTGCTTCTGAGTCATGTGTCCTTCTTTGTTCGCGGCACTGCTAACTTCCAGGGTGGGATCTTTTCTCATGCCGTGGTTGACCTATTCCGTTGGACCAGCAAATAAATAAGGAACGCACCGCCGATTGCCGAGGTGAGAATGCCCACCGGCAGCTCTACGGGCAGAAGAGTTTGGGTGCTGATATCTGCCAGCAGGAGTAGCGCAGCGCCGGTCAGCGCAGAGGCCAGAAGCGGTGGTGCAGAGCAGTTGCACAAGCGCAGCGCCACCTGTGGGGCCACGAAGGCGACGAACCCGATGGGGCCAGCGGCCGAGACCGCCACTGCTGCCAAAGCCACGGCAGCGGCGAGCAGAAGCACCTGCACACCCTGGACGTTTTGTCCCAAAGCCCGTGCAGTATCCGAGCCCAGCAAGGTGGCTAAAAGTTGGTGACCAATCCAGGCCAGCAGCGGTGTAAACACCAACACAACAATGGCGATGGGCCACATCTTGGACCAGTCCGCAGTGCTCAGGGAGCCAGTAAGCCAGAACTGCGCGGCCGCGGCATCGCGCAACTCCGTGCGGATCATCAGGAAGTTGATATACGAGGTCAACAGAGCAGAGATGATGATGCCGAACAGCACTAGCCGGAAGGAATCAGTCGATCTCCTCCACGCCAGAGCCCACATCACCGTTGCGGTGACAGCCGCACCAAGCACCGCGGCCAAGGGAATGCCGATGCTGCTGAGCCAGCCGAGGAAACCACCAGCGCCACCACCCAGAGTGATGACGGTGACCGCGGCCGCGGACGCGCCCGTAGTGAAGCCCAAGATATCCGGGCTGGCCAGCGCATTGCGAGTCACGGACTGAGTGAGGGCTCCGGATAATCCCAGCGCACAGCCCACCAGAATGGCCGTCAGCGCACGAGGCATGCGCCAATCCAAAACCACCAGACGCTCAATGCGGGTGCCCTGGCCGGTGAACAGCACCTCCAGCACACGAGCCGGGGACACAGGATAGTCACCCAGGCCGATGGAGACCGCCGCTAGCAAGACGATCGCCACGAGCAGCAATAGAGACACCGTCAACGCGCGAGGGCGCCAGACCACAGAAAATGAGCCCACGCGGAATGGCGGGCGCCCAGGGATAGTGGAAGAGGTAGGGCGGGCAAGGAGGGAACTCATTAAATGGCCACCACCCGGCGTCGATAAATAAGGGCGATGAAGAACGGCGCGCCCACGAACGCGAGGATGATGCCTACTTGCAACTCGCCCGGACGAGCGATCAGACGGCCCACCACGTCTGCGAACAGCATCATCACCGCACCCGTCAGGGCAGAGTAAGGGAGGATCCAGCGGTAATCAGGGCCCGTGATGGCGCGCACGAGGTGCGGGACCACCAGGCCGATGAAGGTGATGGGGCCGGCGGCAGCTGTCGCGGCACCGGCCAGCAGTGCGATCAGAGCCATGCCAATCAGGCGGGCGCGCTGGGTGTTGATGCCCAGTCCGGAGGCGATGTCATCGCCCAGATTCAGGAGGTTTAGCTGCGGTGCCGTGATGAACGCCAGCAGGAGGCCCACCAGGATAAACGGCAGCACGCCGTAGAACACGGTGAGATCCCGGCCCGCGATGGAGCCGACGGTCCAGAAGCGCATGCGATCCAGATTGGCATCGTCAGTGAGGATAAAACCGCTGATGATGGCGCTGAGGACCGCGGACAAAGCCGCGCCGCCGAGGACCAGCGTCATTGGATTGGCCTGTCCTCCTCCTATGGACGCCAAACTAAACACCAACGCAGTAGCAGCGATGGCCCCACCGAACGCCCACATGCTGGTAGCCCACACGGACGTCACACCCAGCAAGGAGAAGCTGGCAACCACGGCCAGGGACGCACCGTAGTTGATGCCGAGAATGCCCGTGTCCGCGAGAGGGTTGCGCGTGTGCCCTTGGATCAATGCACCGGAGGCGCCAAGGGCAGCACCGGCGACTAGGCCCAACAGGGTGCGGGGAATGCGGAGCTCGACGATCACGCGCTGATCCACATTCAGCCCCTCCGCGTGGCCGAACGCCGTGCCGAGATCGCGGAACACGGCGGACACTTCTCCAAAAGGGATCTGCCGTGATCCAAACACGATGCTGGCAACGATGCTGGCGAGCAATAGGAGGAAAAGGACGCCGAGGCCGACGAGGCGACGCGGGATTTTACCTGATGGAGCGCTGGCAGAAGCGTCCGCAGTAGCGTCCGCGCGAGACCCCAGGTGTGATTGAGAAGGGGATTGCGCATGCGGGGTAGAGATAGCCATGCATCCCTCCTTGACGCGTGAAAGTCCATGATCTTAACGGGAGCAAGCTTATATGAACAAGGTAAGCCTAATCAAAGTACTACAAGGAGGGATTGTGGAGCTGTGCAGGTGAGTGTGTGAGCCAGCAGGTGCGGCTAGTGAGGTCGGTCGGCCCTGAATGGCGCCGACCCTACACCTCAGCTCTATGCTTCTGAGCAGGGATTTGGACATGTTTTAGCTGGTTGCTAGGCTAGTCAGGTCTTGCCGTAGGTAGGTACCCCCATGTTCTTTTTTTCGACGCTAACGCGTCAAAATCCCGGGAATGCCACATGACCTGCGGAAAGAGTCTCCCGCTACAAGGGAGAAAAACTGTACATCCACTTTGTTACAGGCCCCTCGCCCGAAGCGGCCGCACGGATAAAGGCAGCGAGCACCCCTAACTACTGAGTTAGGCGGAGCGTGAGTAGCCAGCGATCGTGCGGTACACGCGATTCATCAAGGGTGAGCACGGGAACCGTAACGAAAAAGGCAACAGGTCACTTCACATGACCATGACTGATCCGATTGCGGACATGTTGTCACGAGTGCGCAACGCAAACAATGCGTTCCACGACACCGTGTCTATGCCATCCTCCAAGATCAAGGCCAACATCGCCGAAATCTTGAAGCAGGAAGGCTACATCGCCGACTACTCCGTTAACGACGAGACCGTCGGCAAGACCCTGGAGCTTAACCTGAAGTACGGCCCATCTCGCGAGCGTTCCATCGCTGGCGTGCGTCGTGTTTCCAAGCCGGGTCTGCGCGTTTACGCAAAGTCCACTAATCTGCCAAAGGTTCTCGGTGGCCTGGGCGTGGCTATTATCTCCACGTCCCAGGGTCTGCTGACTGACCGTGAGGCCAACAACAAGGGCGTGGGCGGAGAAGTCCTCGCCTACGTCTGGTAAGAGGAGGTTTAACCATGTCTCGTATTGGCAAGGCACCGGTGACCGTCCCCTCTGGCGTCACCGTCACCATCAACGGCCAGAACGTTGAAGTCAAGGGTCCTAAGGGCACCCTGGCTGAAGAGATTCCGGCACCAATCACCGTGGCTCAGGAAGGCGAAGAACTCGTCGTCTCCCGCCCCGATGACCGCCGCAAGAACCGTTCCCTGCACGGCCTGTCCCGCTCCCTGATCAACAACATGGTCGTGGGCGTTACTACTGGCTACACCATCAAGATGGAAATCTTCGGTGTGGGTTACCGTGTGCAGCTCAAGGGCCAGAACCTGGAGTTCGCACTGGGCTACTCTCACCCAGTCCTGATTGAGGCGCCTGAGGGCATCAAGTTTGCCGTCGACGGAAACACCAAGTTCTCCATCGAAGGCATCAACAAGCAGCAGGTTGGACAGATCGCCGCTAACATCCGCCGTCTGCGGAAGGATGACCCATACAAGGGTAAGGGCATCCGTTACGAAGGCGAGCAGGTCCGTCGCAAGGATGGAAAGACGGGTAAGTAATGAGCAACAACGCAACGAACAAGGAAGGCCAGCGTTTGCCGGTGGGCAAGGACATCTCCACCCGCCGTCGCAACGCTCGCGCACGTCGCCACTTCCGTATCCGCAAGACCCTGTCCGGCACCCCAGAGACTCCACGTCTCGTTGTGCACCGTACCTCTCGTCACATGCACGTTCAGGTCATCGACGACACCGTCGGTCACACCCTGTGCGCTGCGTCCACCCTCGAAGCAGAGGTCCGTGGAGTCGAGGGCGACAAGAAGGCACGTGGCGCCAAGGTTGGCGAACTGATCGCACAGCGTGCGAAGGAAGCTGGCATCGAGGCAGTCGTCTTCGACCGCGCTGGCTACCAGTACCACGGCCGCGTCGCCGCTCTGGCTGACGCCGCCCGCGAAGGTGGTCTGAAGTTCTAATGACCACCAACACCATGAACTCCAACGGAAGGAACGCGTGATGTCGGAACGTGACCGTAACGGCGGACGCTCCGCCGATAACAACCGCAACGATCGCAACGAGCGCGGCGGCCGCAACGACCGCGGTGGCCGTAACGATCGTCGCAACAACCAGCAGGACGAGCGCAACCAGTACATCGAGCGCGTCGTCACCATCAACCGTGTGTCCAAGGTCGTCAAGGGTGGTCGTCGCTTCAGCTTCACCGCTCTGGTGATCGTGGGTGACGGCCAGGGCATGGTCGGTGTCGGCTACGGCAAGGCCAAGGAAGTCCCGGCTGCTATCCAGAAGGGTGCCGAGGAAGCTCGCAAGAACTTCTTCCGTGTCCCGATGATCAACGGCACCATCACCCACCCGGTGCAGGGCGAGGCCGCAGCAGGCGTCGTCATGCTGCGTCCGGCTGCACCAGGTACCGGTGTTATCGCCGGTGGCGCAGCCCGCCCGGTGCTGGAGTGCGCTGGCGTCCAGGACATTCTCTGCAAGTCGCTCGGCTCGCCGAACGCCATCAACGTTGTTCACGCAACGGTGGCCGGCCTCAAGGAGCTCGTGCGCCCAGAAGAGGTCGCCGCACGTCGTGGCAAGAGCCTCGAAGAGGTTGCTCCGGCAGCCATGCTGCGCGCTCGTGCTGCAGGACAGGGGGCATAACCCATGGCACTGAAGATCCGTCAGATCAAGGGCACTGTTGGTAGGAAGCAGAACCAGCGTGACACGCTGCGTTCCCTCGGCCTGAAGCGCATCGGTCAGGAGATCATCCGCGAAGACAACGCTGTCACCCGCGGCATGGTCCACACCGTTCGCCACCTGGTCGAGGTTGAAGAAGTGGCAGGGGAGTAAAAATGAGCGATCCAATCAAGCTCCACGACCTCCGTCCGGCCAAGGGTGCAAACAAGGCCAAGACCCGCGTGGGTCGTGGTGAAGCATCCAAGGGTAAGACCGCTGGTCGTGGTACGAAGGGCACCAAGGCCCGCAACAAGGTTCCTGCATACTTTGAGGGTGGCCAGATGCCACTGCAGATGCGTCTGCCGAAGCTCAAGGGATTCAAGAACAACAACAAGGTCATCTTCCAGGTCGTGAACGTCTCCGACCTCGAGAAGGCCTTCCCGAACGGCGGCGACGTCGCAGTTGCCGACCTCGTCGCAGCTGGCCTGGTCCGCGCTAAGCAGCCGGTCAAGGTTCTGGGCAACGGCGAGATCAGCGTCAAGCTGAACGTCACCGCACAGAAGTTCTCGGGCTCCGCTAAGGAGAAGATCGAGAAGGCAGGCGGCTCCGTCACGGAGGCTTAAGCCTGATCAACGCCACCCGGCGAGGGGCTTTCCCCTCCCGGTAGCGTCGCAGCAAGACCCCGCATGGTGCATCACGCACCGGCGGGGTCTTCTGCTTTCTGTGACCTGCGCGCCTAGCAGGCCGGAAACTTGGGTTAAGTAAAGAAAAGTGTGTCTTTTCTTTACTTAACCCCTAGTCGGCAATCCCATCAATGTGCGCCAGCAGAGCAGAGTTGTAGTACTCCGGGGTCTCCTGGTTAAGCAGGTGCTTGGCCGGCGAAATGACGACCATGGTCGAGCCCGCGATGCCGTCGTGAAGCGAAGTGACGACGTCGAGTGACGTAGAGGTGTCTTGCTTGCCGGCGATGACCAGCGTCGGAGCGGTGATCTCGGCGAGGCGCTCGCGGGTGTCGAAGCGGGACAGTGCTCCGCAGGCGCCGATGTAGCCGTCATCGGGGCAATCTGCGATCATGTCGCGGAAGCGGGCGGGGAGCTCAGGGGTGGTGTCGAAGCACTCGTCGGTAAACCAGTTGCGGACGACAGCGTCTGCGAGCTCGACCGTGCCCTTGTCGCGCACGAGCTCGGCCTTTTCCTGCCAGGCCTCGGGTGTACCGAATTTCGGCGCCGTCGACGACAGTGTCAGGCTGACCACACGATCGGCGTGTTCTAGTGCGATGGTCTGGGCGATAGCGCCGCCGAGGGATAGTCCCACAAAATGTGCGCGGTCAACATCCTCCTCGTCGAGGACCTCGATGATGTCGGCGGCCAAGTGGCTCATGTCCCACTCACCCTCGGGGATAGGGGATTCGCCATGGCCACGGACATCTGGCGTGATGACCTGGTACTTTTCGCTCAAAGCGGCTACCTGTGGCTCCCACATCCCCTGTGTGGTGCCCAGCGAGCCAATCAGGACAACCGTACCGTTGCCCTTGTGGTTGATTGCATGTGCGGTGTAGTCGATGGCCACGAGGATCCTCCTTGAAGACGTCGGCTGTGTCTGCTGTGTCTGCTGTGTCTGCTATTTCTCGGCGTTGCGAGCAGCTTCGGCGGCAGCCCGACCAGGGCCGTCGTCCTTCTTGGACTCTGCCTCAGCGGCTTCCGCGCGCTGCTTCGCCATGGACTCACGAGCGGCCTCCAGCCACCCCGGCATCTGCTCGAGCAAATCCTTAATCTCCGCCGTTGTCAGCGGCTTGTCCATGTCATTCTTCTTCAACGCCGTGATAGTAATGCCCAGCTTGCGGGCAACTTCCGGGCGCGGGTGCGGTCCGTTGCGGCGTAGCTCAGCGAGCCACTCCGGCGGATTGGACTGCAGTTCCGCAAACTGCGCGTGCGAAATCTCACCAGTGCGAAATTCCTCGGGTGTGGCCGGGAGGAAAATGCCAAGTTTCTTGGCTGCGGTTAGGGGTTTCATGGGTTCAACGCTAGCACCCATTCGAGTAACCTTGCGGAGTATGTCGACTCCTGAACCCGCCGTCCTGCGCATCGTGTTCGCCACCGGCACCAGTCCCGAGAAGTGGTTTCGCCGCTTTAGAGATCGGATTCCGGGAACACTGCACACCCACGCCGCCGACGATCCGATGTCCGACCTGGTCGGCGGTGCCGCTGACATGGTGCTGGTTCGGTTAGAGTCCGAAGGCTCGCTGCCCGAGTCGCTCCATCGCATCCGGCTTTACGACGAAGCCTGGGGCGTGGCCTACGAAAAAGAACACGTATTCTCCCTCACAGAGTCCGTGCCGGAGGAGCTGTTGGCGGACGAAACTGTGCTGCTGACCTCCGTGGATGCGGACGAGCTGCGACAGATGCTGCCTGTCGCAGCCACTGGTGCAGGTGTCGTAGTGGGGCCTCGCACGATTTTGAAGGCGCTATCGAAGAAGGCGGTGGCCTCATCGAACTTGGTGGCTGAGGAAGGTGCCACAGATCCGCTGTCCCGAACAGCTATTTGGTTGGTGTGGCCGAAAGCAGAGGACGACGAGCTCCGGCAGGAGTTCGTCGGCATTGTCCAGGGGCGTCGGGAGGGATCGACACGCACGCAGCTGGGGCGCAGGAAGGCTGACGAAGCTCCAAAGAAGTTGTCGGCCCGAGAAAAGACGCTTGCTAAGCAAGCCCGTCGGCAGCGCGCTGGGGCCGTCGTAAAGCATGCGCGCAGTGGCCGTGGCGGACGTCGAAGCGGTGGCGGAAGCGGGCGACCACGCAGGAGAAAGTAATCTTTTTACAATATTTTTGGCGTTTCGTTCGACGTGCGCGAAAAAATTAGCCACACTTGTAGTTATGGCTGAAAAGAAGCGCGATTTCACGATCCGAATGATGCGTGAAGAGGACTATCCACAGATCCAAGAAATCTATGAGATTGGCCTTGATACGGGGCACGCGTCCTGGGAGCACTCCGCTCCCGAATGGGACGAATTTATCGCTCTAAAGCGCGTTGACCTGTGTTATGTCGCAGTCGATGCGGAGAATCCAGACAAGATTTTGGCATGGGCATCAGCCGCGCCAGTGTCCAAGCGCCCGATTTTCAATGGCGTCATTGAAGACTCCATCTACGTCCACCCTGACGGGCAGGGCATGGGGCTGGCGGCGACGCTGCTGCAGAAGCTTATCGACGATGCCACGGAGCGCGGCTGCTGGTCGATTCACTCGTGGGTCTTCCCGGAGAATGTGGGATCGCTAAAGCTGCATCGAAAGCTCGGCTTCCGTGAAGTGGGGATTTACCACCACATGGCAAAGATGACCTACGGCCCAATGGCGGGGCAGTGGCGCGATGTCATTATTTTGGAAAAGCTCCTGGAAAAGCCAGAGGAGCGCGCACTGAAGCGCGTCCAGGAAGAAGCAGAAGCCGCCGGTGAGCCGAACCGTCCGATTCTAGACAAGCTCGACCGCGCCGACGGCCAGGTGGGGGCATAGCTGCCGGGAGCCGCGGCTCCCGCGAATTAATTATTCGACGGTTTCCTTCAACGGATCCTCGCGAACAAAGAACACAATGATTGCTGCCAGAATAATCACTGGCATTAGTACCAAGAAGATCGGCGTCAAACCATCGTTGTAGCTGGAGATCAGCGCTTCATGGATTGGCGCCGGCATGCTATCCAGCACATGCGGCGTCAGTGAACCAATCGACTTAGAGGAAAAGCCCTCCGGGCCCATCTGCTTTGCGAACTCTGCTGCAGCCTCCGGTGATGCGGCCTTGATCTGTTCGACAGCAGCCGGAACGCGTTCGCCTGCCAGGTCCTTCATGCGGTGGATGAAAATCGAACCCACAATGGAGGAACCGACCGCACCACCAATCTGGCGGAAGAAGTTATTCGCAGCGGTAGCGGTACCGACCATCGCGACCGGGAAGGAGTTCTGCACGATGAGAACTAGAACCTGCATGCCGGTGCCCAGGCCGAAGCCCATGATGAACAGGTACACACCAACCTGCCACAGCGGGGTGGTGGTCTCCAGCGTGGACAGCAAGTAGAGGGAGACAGCCATAATCATCAGGCCGACGAAGGGGTAGAAGCGATACTTACCAGTCCGCGAAATAATCTGGCCAACGCCAATTGAGGTGAGCAGCATGCCGACCATCATCGGCGTCATCATCAAACCTGCAGCGGTCGGTGACATTGAGTGCACCATCTGCAGGTAGGTCGGAATATAGGCCATAGTGCCGAACATCGCGATACCCAGAATGAGACCCGACACAGTCGTGAGCACGAAGTTCCGGTTATTAAACAAGTGCGTCGGAATCAGTGGGTTGGAAACGCGAGTCTCGGTGAGGAAGAACAGCACCCAGGAAACGACAGAGGCAACGATAAGCGAGATGATGACCCCGGAGTTCCAGTCGTACTGTGTACCGCCCCACGTGGTGGTGAGAATTAGCGTCGAGGCAGCGGCAGTCAAGAACATCGTGCCGATGTAGTCGAAGTTTCCTTCACTCTGGCGTCGGGGCAGCTTCAGGAAGGCCGCAGCTGCCGATAGTGCAACCACGCCCATCGGGACGTTGATCCACAGGCCCCAGCGCCAGCCCGGGCCGTCGGTGAACCAGCCTCCCAGCACTGGTCCCAGCACGGAACTCAGACCGAACACAGCACCCATGATGCCCATGTACTTACCGCGCTGGCGTGCGGGAATAACCTCGGCCAGGATGGCCTGTGAGGAAACCATCAATGTACCGCCAGCAAATCCCTGAAAAGCGCGGGCGGCGATGAGCAGGCTCATGGAGCTGGTGACTGCACCCATGACGGAACCGATTATGAACAGAGCGATGCCCATCATGAACAGGCCCTTGCGCCCAATCATGTCACCGAGCTTGCCGACAATCGGCATTGCCACAGTCTGTGCCAACAGGAATGCAGAAATAACCCACGACATGTGGTCAACTCCGCCGAGCTCGCCGACGATGGTCGGCAGGGCGGTGGCGAAAATCATCTGCCCCAGCGAGCTCATCAGCATAGTGAGAATGAGCGCGAAGAAGATGATTCCCAAGTGGGACTTGTTGCCAGAAACCGTGGTGTCGGTTTGTCCTTGAGCAGTGGTGTTGCTAGCTGTCACTATTCCTCCTCCAAAAATTTTTAACGACGTCGGCGGCGTCGTGAAGCGGTGTGTCTGTTGTGAATTCGTCCCGATGAGCCGATGAGTAGAGCACGCATTCGCGGACGAAACCGACTGACAGGGCTACCTCGTGCTCGACGGGCAGCTCGGGGTGCGTGCGCGACTGTGGATTCACCTCGAAATAGCGCTCAAATGCGGACCGGACGCGGCGCATTGAGCTGCCAAAATTGGAAATGACAACCGTCGAGAGCTTTGGCTCATTGCGCAAAATCTCGCGGATACGCTCCTTGAGCATGCAGTGAAATTCCTCGGTTGCCCCCAGCTCTTTATATCGGAGTAGCTGGGCCCGCTGCTTTTTCTCGATGAAATTGAGCATGTCCGCGATGGGGTCTTGGTGGGTTTGGGCGAGGAATGTCTCTTCATCGTCAGCATCGAATGACATGATGCCGTTGCCGAAGATGGATTGATCCTTGGAGTCGAAGTAATTGAAGAATGTGCGTCGACTGATATTGACCCGCTGGCAGATGTCTTCGATGTTGACGTGGTCGTATCCGCGATCCAACACAAGAGTGGTTGCGGCATCGGCCAAAGCGCAGTGTGTTTGAAACCTTTTGAGCTCCCGGAGACTGCATTCGGGACGTTCGCCCGGGTCCAATCTGGGAGAAGCTTTTTCATCAATCTGCACAAGGTGCAAAGTTACACCGAGTGCAATGTGGTGGCAAGTTGACTAATCAACATAAAGTTTGCCGCAGGGCGCATCCCCGGCGGTATGGCAGGGGTCGAATGGGGGACACGAAGTCACTCTCCGATCATTGCGAATGGAGAGTACCAAAACAAAGGACCCCGGAGTCTCTCAACGAAGTGAGACTCCGGGGTCTTATACGGAAGGTGCATTCACACCTTTGAGCTCAGAAAAGAACTAGTCACGATCAGTGTTGGCCATTGCCAGCACGTCGAGGCGCTTGTCCAGCTCTTCCTCGGTCAGCTTCTCGCCGTCGACGAAGCCCATGTCGATAACAGTCTGACGGATGGTCTTACCTTCCTTCAGAGCAGTCTTAGCGACCTTAGCTGCGTTCTCGTAGCCGATGGCGGAGTTCAGCGGGGTCACAATCGACGGGGAGGACTCAGCCAGAGTCTTCATACGCTCAACGTTCGGCTCGATGCCGTCCACCAGCTTCTCGGCGAAGACGCGTGCGGTGTTCGCCAGCAGCTTAGCGGACTCCAGCACGTTACGTGCCATGACCGGGATGAAGACGTTCAGCTCGAATGCGCCGTTAGCGCCAGCAAACTCAACAGCGGTGTCGTTGCCCAGAACCTGCGCTGCGACCTGGGTGGCAGTCTCGCACAGAACCGGGTTGACCTTACCCGGCATGATGGAGGAACCCGGCTGCAGATCCGGCAGGTGAATCTCAGCAAGGCCGGTCAGCGGGCCGGAGCCCATCCAGCGAATGTCGTTAGCGATCTTGTTCAGGGAGACTGCGACGGTGCGCATAGCGCCGGAGAATTCGACCAGGGCATCGCGGTTAGCCTGAGCCTCGAAGTGGTTCTGAGCCTCGCGCAGCTCCTTGATGCCGGTCAGTTCGACGAGCTCAGCGGTGACCTTGGCACCGAAGTCCGCCGGGGTGTTCAGGCCGGTGCCAACAGCGGTACCACCGATTGGCAGCTCGCCCAGACGCGGCAGGGTGGCCTCGATGCGCTCAATGCCAGCCTCAATCTGGCGAGCGTAACCCGAGAACTCCTGACCCAGGGTCACCGGGACAGCGTCCATCAGGTGAGTGCGGCCGGACTTAACAACGGTCTCCCATTCCTTGGCCTTCTTAGCCAGGGACTCCTGCAGAACCTTCAGTCCCGGGACGAGGTCCTTGACAGCTGCCTCGGTTGCTGCGACGTGAGTGGCAGTCGGGAAGGTGTCGTTGGAAGACTGACCCATGTTGACGTGGTCATTCGGGTGAACCTCAACGCCGTTGGCCTTTGCGATGGACGCAATGACTTCGTTGGTGTTCATGTTGGAAGAAGTGCCCGAACCGGTCTGGAAGACGTCAATCGGGAACTCAGCATCGTGCTTGCCTTCGGCAATTTCCTTGGCAGCGGCGACGATGGCATCTGCCTGCTCAGCAGACAGCAGGCCGCGCTCCTTGTTGACGATGGCGCAAGCTGCCTTCAGCAGACCCATAGCGCGAATCTGTGCAGACTCCAGCGGACGGCCGGAAATCGGGAAGTTCTCAACTGCACGCTGAGTCTGTGCGCGCCACAGGGCGTTAACCGGAACCTTAACCTCGCCCATGGTGTCGTGCTCGATGCGGAACTGCTGCTCTGTCATTCGTTGCCTCTTTCAGTTAGGGGAACTTGAGTGCGCGCAGAACGACCCCTCATTGCGCATGCAATTTTCATGCGATGCAGAACCGTTAGCGCATTCGTCTTCAAGTATGAATCAGTTTGTTAAAAAAGTGGTGCCCTGAGGGCACCACTAAAGGGGTAGTTACTTACAGATCGATGTCAGGCATCTCGCCCTTGCCGTAGTCGATGCTGGCGTACTTGCGCAGCTTCTCCAGGGAGTGGAAAGCCTCGATGCGACGAATGGTGCCGGACTTGGAGCGCATAACCAGCGAGCGGGTCCACGCGCCGTTACCGCGGTAAGCGACACCGCGCAGCATGTCACCGTTGGTGACACCAGTGGCAACGAAGTAGCAGTTGTCGGATGCGACCAGGTCATCGGTGGTCAGAACACGAGAAAGATCGTGCCCAGCGTCGAGAGCCTTCTTTATTTCGGCCTCATCGCGCGGGTGCAGTTTGCCCTGGATTTCGCCGCCCATACACTTCATGGCGCATGCGGTGATGACACCTTCTGGGGTGCCGCCGACGCCCATCATGATATCGACCGAGTTCGTGTTCTGAGCTGCGGCAACAGCGCCAGCAACGTCACCATCGCCAATCAGTCGAACCTTGGCGCCAGCTTCGCGGATGTCACGAATCATGTCAGCGTGGCGCGGGCGATCCAGCACGACAACAGTGACATCTTCCGGACGCAGCCCCTTGGCCTTAGCAACGACCTTGATGTTGTGCTCAACTGGAGCCTCGATGTCAATCTTGCCGGCAGCCTCCGGGCCAACAGCAATCTTATCCATGTAGAACACAGCCGACGGGTCGTACATGGAGCCGCGGTCTGCAGCAGCAAGAACAGCGATAGAGTTCGGGCGGCCCTCTGCCATCAGAGTCGTGCCGTCAATCGGGTCAACCGCGATGTCAACGGCCGGGCCTTGGCCGTTGCCGACCTTTTCGCCGTTGAACAGCATCGGGGCTTCGTCCTTTTCGCCCTCGCCAATAACAACGACACCGTTCATAGCCACGGTGTTGATGAGCTGACGCATGGCATCGACGGCAGCGCCGTCGCCCTTTTCCTTCTGACCACGACCGACCCACTGACCAGCTGCCAGTGCAGCGGACTCAGTAACTCGGACGAGCTCCATCGCAAGGTTGCGATCTGGTGCTTCAGGATTCGAGGCGTTCATTGACTTCTGGCCCTTCCGTGGTTTTTGAGAACTCTTTTGAGGTTTGAGAATGTGCTGGGAGACGCCACGCCAGGAAACTGGGGTTTAGCGTTGCAACAATTTCTATTGATTGATGTTTGGCGCATCAGTTTTAGCGCCTTTGCATCTGTTACTAGTGTTCCACCTTTTTGGTGTTCGGGGGTGGACGCAGCGCCAAAGTGGGGGGAGTTTCAGGGCTAAACCCCCACATCACGCGGGTATCAAGAGTTTGTTCCGGCGTCAGTTCGCTTGACGACGTGGACAGCGTCCGTCATCAAGTATTTCTAGTCGCAGCTGTGCGGATGCGACTGATGACTAGGTTCGTTGCGGGGCCTTTGGCATACTTGAGCGCGTGGCGAATGAGAAACCTAGGATTTTGCAGGACAGTCGAGACATGATTCTCACCCTCGTGGTGATGTTTCTTGCGGTGGCTGTCACCATTGGCTTTACCGGCCTGTGCAGTTTTAACCCCGGGAAGCCGGAAAACGGTCCGGTGCGCGAAGTCGATGCCGCCCCATTCGTGAACGTGGAGGCTCGGCGCGTGGACTATCCAGTTCGCCTGCCGAAGGTGCCTGAGGGCTGGACTTCAAACTCGACCCGCGCGGGTATGGCGGCGGGGAAGCAGACGACCATTATTGGCTATGTCACCGCTAGCGGAGCATTCATTCAGGTCACGCAAACAGATGCGGAAGCAGGTCAGCTGCCGTCTGATGGTAAGAACCGTCTCCGGGACGGTACTACTGACGTGGAAGGTACAACCTGGACTAAGTATGAGCCGGCTGAGGACAACGTGCGTCGCGTATGGGTTGGGGACCTCGGTGACTCCCGCGCAATTATCGAGGGCACTGCCAACGACGAGGAGTTCACACAGTTGGCGGCGGCATTGCAGAAGGCCGAGCCAATTGATCCGGACACGACAATGCCGGATTCGTCACAGCCGCAGCAGACTGCTTCCGAGATGCCGTCGGCACCAGCAAAGTAGGCCGAGTCGAGCACTCACCTGGAGTGGTAATCCCGACTAGGGCCATATAATAGCTGAACTCAGCTATCAGCGAAGAGACGAGAAACGATATGAACTGACAATCGTTTCTCGTCTCTTTTTAGTCCTCATCGCCCACATTCTCGGCAGAAGCCGCGACATCCTGATTCTTGCTGGCCAAGGCGGCTTCAACCTTTGCCCGGGCGCCAGCCAAATGCTCCTCGCAGCGGCGGGCCAGCGCCTCGCCTCGCTCCCACAGCGCCAGGGATTCATCCAGGCTCATCTGTCCGAGTTCTAGGAGCTTGACGGTCTCGACCAGCGCATCTCGAGCCTGCTCGTAGCTCAGGTTCTCCACCGGTACCTGTTCCTCCGAAGAGGGAGCCTGACCCGCGCCGAAAACATTGTCATTCATTAGCGAATACGTCCTTCACATTTAGTAGTTAAAGCTTCAAGGTTGGAAAAGTCATTGCTTACTAATTCGCCGGCTTCGTAGCTAGCGTCGCTGCAGAGATGGAGCCGTCACTGACGCGAATTCGCAGTTGGGAACCCATCGGAGCATCTGCAATAGAGGTCACAATCTGTGGTTCCGGCTGAGTAGCCGATTGTGCCTGCACGATGGCATAGCCGCGAGCGAGTGTGGCAGAGGGGCCAAGTGCTGAAACCTTGCCGCGCAATCCCGATACCACGGCTTCCTCACGTTCCAGACTGCGGTGGATGAGAAAACGCAGCCGATCAACCTGCGCCGTGACAAACTCTTCACGCACGCGGATGGGAGTGAGCGGATCGCGCAGTACCGGCCGCGACGTCAAATCCCGCAGAGTCGCTACTTCACGGTCAACCCATCGTCGCAGAGATGCCGAGGAGCGCTCACGCAGCTGTGCAATGAGGCGTCGTTCCTCAGCAGCATCGGGCACTGTTTTCTTTGCCGCATCCGTCGGTGTGGCAGCACGTAAATCAGCGACGTAATCCAACAGCGGAGTATCCGGCTCGTGCCCGATTGCAGAAACCACCGGTGTTGTCGCCTTACTCACCGCACGAATCAGAGCCTCATCTGAAAAAGGCAGCAAATCTTCGACACTGCCACCGCCACGGGCGACGATGATGACATCAACCTCCGGGTCGGCGTCGAGCTGTGCAAGCGCCTCAATAATCTCCGGAACAGCCTTGGCACCCTGCACAATCGTGTTGATTACCCGGAAATTCACCTCGGGCCAGCGGGCGCCCGCGACCGAAAGCACATCGCGTTCAGCCGCTGAACCGCGACCAGTAATCAACCCGATCTTGTTGGGGAGATAGGGCAGAGGGCGTTTCAGCCGTGGATCAAAAAGTCCTTCCGCCGCTAGCGCCTGGCGCAGCTGTTCCAACCGCGCCAATAGTTGCCCCAACCCCACGGGTCTCCACTCCGTAGCCCACAGGGAAAACTGCCCCCGCCCGGCATAAAACGCAGGCTTGCCCAAAACCACTACGCGGTCGCCGTTGCGCAACGGATTATTGCGCAGAGCCGCCGTAGAACAAGTCACCGACACCGAAAACTCCGCGGAGGTGTCACGCAGAGTGATGTAGGAGAGCTTCCAGCTCGGCTTGGAGTTGACCTGGGCGATTTCCCCCTCGACCCAAATCTGTCCAAGGCGCTCAATGTAGTCCTTGACTAACTGGTTCAGGCGTCGAACCTGAACCGGTTTCTCGGCCGACGTTTCCAATTTCGACATACATCAACACTTACACGATGGCGCGGATTGCCCTGCTAATAAACGCACGTTGCCCACAGGCTAAATCTGCCTGTGGGCAACTGTGACGGTAAGGTGCAAGTCCGAGCTACTTGCGGTAACGAGACCTGGTATCGCGCCCGGTTATGCGCTCCTGGCGAGGGCGCTGCTGTCGCGGTGGCCACTCCTCGGTGCGACGGTGGTTGCTCCCCGGGCGTGCGGGGCTCTGTTGAGGCTTTTCGGACCGGGACTCCGGCGAAGACCGTTCTCCCCACATCCGTGCCGTTCCTGCCGCTTGACGACGGGGAAACTCCTGCGTTGGCCGCTGCGGTGCGTTTGGCCGTTCAATCGGACGACGAGGCTGCTGTCTGGTCGAGTTTGGCGAAGTGGAATCCTGAGTGAACTGCGCCTGGCCCGGATGCGGGCGAGACTGCCAACGGGATGTTGGCTGCTGGGCCCGCTGGGCGAAATTCGAGCGCTGCTGGGCGCGCTCCCCAGAGCGGTCAACTGGTCGCTCACGCAGTTGCTCGGCGTTGCGCGATGCCGAGCTGGCGCTCGCTGCCGGTCGGGCACCAGAACGAGAAGTCTCCTGCCGAGAGCGTGCAGCCTGCTGGCGCGCCTGGCGGCGAGCTTCGGCATCTCGGATAATGTCCGCAGCGGGACGTCGTGAAGCAGGGCGTTCCTGAGAGCGAGAAGCTACGCGGCGATCAGATTCGGCGAGACGACGGCGAACCTGAGAGCTGGATTCGACAGCGGCTTCGTCACGGTGCTGGCGTTGTTTAGCGGCCTTGCGCTGGGTGTTGAGGGATTTCTCCTGGGTGCGGGTGATTTCGAGGTAACGCCACACTGCGATGATGACACAGATAATCATCAAGATCAGCAGCCACGGGAACTGCTGGATGATGGGATATGCGGAGGTCACCAGGCGAGCGCGTTTAGAGGTCGTCGCGGTCGCGCCACCATTTTCGGGATCGGCGAGAGAACCGGTAAACCACGCTGTGAAAAAGGTGACAAGCGCGAACAAAATAGGGATTTGAGCGACGGTAACTACCAGACCGCGAGGAACCACCAACAGTGTTCCGGCCACAGCAGCCACGGCAAAAGCAATGAAGTAGGGCTTGCCAAGCGAACCGTTGGGAACAGAAAAGAGCAAACCAAAAACGCCGGCCAGAAGCATCAGCAACGGCGGCACAAACATTGGCACGCGTGGAAGCAGGGGTTTGTTCCCACTGCCTTTACGGGTTATTGCTGATCTGTTCGACACGAATGCGTATCCTACCGGTTATTAGTGATAAAAACGGGCAAGCCCGGTATAAGAGCCTGCCCGTGTCTTGGAATCTCGCCCTACTTGTTTTTCTTAGAGAAAGGCCCGGAGACGACTTCAGTGACCTTGTGGAAGGCCTTGGTCATCGCTCCCTCTTCCTGCTTGGTCGGACCAGCATCGGGGGAAACTTTACCGGCGGTGCGAGCATCTGCCTTCACAGCGCTCTCCGCGGAGCTGTCGGAGTCATCACTGCCCAGACGGAACGAAGCCAGTCGGTCGCGCATCGCACGGCCGGCAGCTTCAATCTGAATGCCGGAGATTGATCCGGCATCCGTGGCGAACTCGATGTCCTTTGCGGTCTTGTCACCCGTTCGCAAATCCGTGAGGTCGCCGAGGTAGCGGAACCAGACCGCGACGACTGCAGTGACTGGCACAGCCAGGAAAGCGCCGATGATGCCGAAGATACCGCCACCGAGCAGAACCACCAACAGGACGATTGCGGCGTGCAGGTCCATAGCCTTGGACTGCAGAATCGGCGAGAGGATGTTGCCCTCAATCTGCTGGACGGCAATGATGATGAGCAAGACAAAGATTGCTGTGGTCAGGCCGTTGGCAACAAGTGCGACAACCACCGCAATGAAGCCGGCGGTGAACGCGCCGACAATAGGAATGAAGCCAGCGAAGAAAGTCACCACGGCCAGGACCATTGCCAGCGGCACATTCAAAATCGCAAGACCGGCACCGATGAAGACCGCGTCGATAAGCGAAACGATAGCCTGCGTGCGGATGTAGCCCGACAGCGTGTTCCAGGAGCGGGTGAGTACCTCCGTGAGATGCCAGCCGAGGCGACGTCCGGTCAGGCGGCGGAGCCATGGCAGGAAGTCCTGGCCGTCCTTGATGAAGAAGAACGTCAGAACCAGCATTGCCATCATGGTTACGGCGACCGAGGAGACCACCGAGATGCCTTGGAAGACTGTGTTGGCAATATCGCCGGAGCGCTCCTGAAGCCATGTGGAACCCTGGTCCAGGGCATCGAGAATTTGCTCGTCCTTGACGTTAAATGGCGGTGCCTGAATGATGTTCTGGACTTCTTGAATGCCATCAGTGAACTGGCGACGCAATTCTGGGAACTGCGACTGCACAGTCGGTGCGAGGACCGCGACAACGCCGCCAAGCACCGCCAGCGCGCCTAGGATGACCGTCAGTGCGGCGAGAGCGCGGGGCCATCGGTGCTTCATCAGGAACACTGCGGGCGGAGCCAGCACCGTGGAGACAATCAGGGCCAACAGAATCGGCAGAACGCCAGCCCAAATCTTTCCCAGAATCATAGCGCTGACGTACAGCGCCGCTGCGGTGATGAGGAAACGCAGGCACCAACCTGCGAACCATCGGGCGCCCTCGCCAATGACGTCGGCGCGGTCGATGGACTCGGAGTTGTTTTCGCTCATAAGCTCGTCGAGGTTTTTAGCATCTTCCGGTAAATCCGGTTGCGTTGTCGCTGACTTATGGGCGTCGGAGGGGATAGACAGAGACTGTTCTACTCGCAGAGGCTCCGATCCCATTACGTGATCGATAGCGTCTTTTTCGGACTGTGCAGTCCACTCTTCGCCTTCATTGGGTTTATTGCTCACATATTCATTATGGAGGTTCGGAGGGGATAGGGGGCAACTTCACGAAGTTAGGGCGAGTTCAAATCTATCTCCCCGAGCCCGTAAGATGGGCAATGTGAGTCTTACACTTGGAATCGTCGGTCTGCCCAATGTCGGAAAGTCAACCCTGTTTAACGCCTTGACGCGCAACGATGTGCTGGCTGCGAATTATCCGTTCGCCACCATCGAGCCGAACGTCGGCGTTGTGGAGCTTCCCGATCCCCGTTTGAATAAGCTCGCCGAAATTTACGGCTCTGAGCGTATTCTTCCGGCTACAGTGTCGTTTGTGGACATCGCCGGCATCGTCAAGGGTGCATCGGAGGGCGAAGGTCTAGGTAACAAGTTCCTCGCCAACATCCGCGAGGCTGACGCGATCTGTCAGGTCGTCCGTGTCTTCAATGATGATGATGTCGTGCATGTCGACGGCAAGGTTGACCCGGCCTCTGACATCGGTGTGATTGAAACCGAGCTGATTCTGGCTGATATCCAGACTATTGAGAAGGCGCTGCCGCGTCTGGAAAAGGAAGCCAAGAAGGATAAGGAAAAGGTCGGTGAGGTTGAAGCCGTCAAGCAGGCTCTCGCTGTGCTGGAAGAGGGACGCACTCTCTTCGCAGCTTCCGATGACGTGAAGCTCTCCGCTCTGCGCGAGCTGCACTTGCTCACCGCAAAGCCGTTCCTCTACGTCTTCAACGCTGATGAGGAAGTGCTTGCCGACGAGGACCGCCGCGCGGATCTGGCCGCTGCTGTGGAACCGGCGGACTGTGTGTTCCTCGACGCCAAGGCTGAGTCGGACCTTCTGGAGCTGGATGAGGAATCCCGCAATGAGCTCCTGGCTGAAATTGGCCAGACCGAGCCGGGTCTGCATTCGCTTGCTCGCGCTGGTTTCCGCACTCTTGGTCTGCAGACTTACCTGACCGCTGGCCCGAAGGAGTCTCGCGCCTGGACCATTCCGAAGGGTGCTACGGCCCCGCAGGCTGCCGGCGTGATTCACACTGATTTCGAGCGTGGCTTCATTAAGGCTGAAATTGTGTCCTTCAATGACTTGGTTGAGGCCGGCTCAATCGCTGAAGCGAAGGCCAAGGGGAAGGTCCGCCAGGAGGGCAAGGACTACATCATGCACGACGGCGACGTGGTCGAATTCAAGTTCAACGTGTAGCTAGGGGCCTTATTAATAGCGTTTGACACACGCGCTCCTATTTGCCGTCGCATCTCACGAGACGCTGACGTGGATGGCCGCACCATCGACCGGCAGCGTCAGGACTGTGAAGCCATTGCAAAGCAGTGTGGCTTGCACGTTGGACATAGAACATAACGACGTCGATCAGTCCATTTCCGCGTCAAAGAAGAATGTGGCTCGCCCCGACTACGACGCCATGGTGGCATCCTTTGAACGCGGCGAAATCGACGCGATCATCTGCTGGGACCTCGAACTACCCGCCCCACGTCGGTGGACAGTCCGATCGGTCGAACAAAATTACGCACCCCAGCTTAATCAGGGGTGCACCTTAAAAGCATTCGGAGGTGGGGGTAACTGCCCCTCGTTGCCCAGAGACAAAATACGCCAGTGGCGTCTGTACGACGAGCCAAAGGTGGCACAAACCCCAATCCAGAGAGGTCTTGCACTGTTGCGGTGCAGTTGTCTTCTTTCTCACAGTATTGCACCCTTCGAAATTAATTGGTACGATAAGGCCCATGTTGATTTCAGGTTCCGTTTTCATGCGGCCGCTCACCAACCGCTAAGGCGGTTTTCTCCCTCCCGCGGGTCAAAAACCGCTCCGGTCCTTTAGCCGGGCGGCCATTTGCCATGCCCGGCTCCGTTTCAACTCCACGGAGCACACCTGATGTCTACATACGGATACGGCCGTCACGAACATGGCCAAAATTTTCTCACAGACCAAAAGATCATCAACACCATCGTCGATCTTGTAAAACAAACCTCGGGCCCCATCATCGAGATCGGGCCGGGAAGCGGTGCCCTCACTCACCCGATATCCCGCTTGGGGAGGGCAATAACGGCAGTTGAAGTGGACACAACACTAGCTGCAAAACTCACAAAAAGGACCGCCTCGGCGGCGATCGAAGTGGTCCATGATGATTTCCTTAACTTCCCGTTACCCGCCACTCCCTGCGTCATTGTGGGAAACATTCCCTTTCACCTCACCACTGCCATTCTTCGAAAGTTGTTCCATGCGCCGGCATGGACTGACGCTGTACTCCTCATGCAGTGGGAAGTCGCTCGCCGCCGGGCCGGGGTAGGCGCAAGCACAATGATGACGGCTCAGTGGTCCCCATGGTTCACATTTCACCTTGGTTCCCGAGTACCAAGGTCTGCGTTCCGGCCACAGCCAAACGTTGACGGGGGGATCTTAGTAATCCGCCGTGTGGGTGACCCGAAGATCCCGATAGAGCAACGCAAAGCCTTTCAGGCGATGGTGCACACCGTTTTCACCGCCCGGGGACGCGGGGTAGGGGAAATTCTCCGAAGGGCAGGGCTGTTTTCATCACGCTCAGAGACACAATCATGGTTGCGCTCGCGAGGAATCGACCCCGCAACCCTACCCCCCAGATTGCGCACCAGCGACTGGATCGATCTCTTTCAGGTGACTGGTTCCTCTCCATCGCACCATCGGCGAATTTCACAATCGGGAAGTAGTCAACACCCTCCTCAACGGAAAAAACGAGGCCGGCGGCGTTAATCCCCCCGCCACCCAAACCGAAATCCACCAGTAGTAGTGGACGACCAGTGCTGGTCTACCGTGAGCCGGGTTATGACAGTGACGTGTTCTCGTCGGGCACAGTCATAGTTCCCGGCGTTGCCGGCGACAGGGTTCTATACCCAGCAGCGGGGTCGATCAAAATTACCCACACGGGGAACGACCCTGCTGGTGGTTTCGATCTTGATGGAAGCGAGGAGATTAGCCCCTCGACAACTCCCCGTAGCTGGCGAACAGTAGCTCCTGGCGCTGGCGCTCGTTGGTGAGTTTGCGTGCCACACCGAAAGCTTTATTTACTTCTCGGTCCAATTCGTCGTGAGCCTTGAGCAGAATTTGGTCTATCGCTAACGGGTTGTAGTGCTCCGCGAGTGGCCCCTCGGGGTGCCGCTCGCGGGCCCGCAGTACCAACTGTCCAGCGTCGATGATTCGCTGCTGCGCTTTCTCATCTAGTTCACACAGAGCTGGTCCGAAGGAGTAGCTCCCGATGTACTCCGAAGAACGGAAAAATGAATAGTGGGGGCGGGATCAAGCGGTTAATGCGCCACGATTGAATATTTGCTGGAGTATCTCACGTGGGGTTGCTCCGCCGAGGAC
>NZ_JASPJI010000023.1:0-43344 GCF_030232285.1 Corynebacterium sp. MSK047
GCATATACTTTCCGGAAACCTACAGGTCAATCCGTGAAAATCCGCGATTCCGGACACACTTTTTGACCCTTAACCCGCCGTTTACCTCAATGATTGGTAATCCGTATGGCTGTAGCAACTTTGTCTGAACGGTGGAATACTGGGGGTATGGCACACAACGACTCCGTTATTCAGAAACTTTCCACCGAAGAATCCCTTGAGCTGCTGGCTACGCAGACTTTTGGGCGCCTGGTTGTTCGTCGTAAAGATGACATGGATCTTTTCCCGCTGAACTACGTCGTTCATGAGGGGAGCATTTACTTCCGCACTGCCGAGGGGTCGAAGCTCTTTACTGTTTCTCTGAACCACGATGTTCTTTTTGAGGCCGACTTTGTTGACAAGGATGCTCAGAAGGCCTGGTCGGTCGTCGTTAAGGGTGACGCAGAGGTTCTCACCTCCCGTGCGGATATTAACGCTGCAGATGAGCTACCGCTGAAGCCCTGGCTGCCGACGTTGAAGTACAACTACGTGCGCATTACCCCGAACGATGTTTCGGGTCGCCATTTCCACCTCGGGGAGGAGCCGAATCGCTACGAAGTGTAGCGGCGGCATATGGCGCTTTTGCTTGACGACGGTGGGGGCTCCGTCGTAAAGCAAAGCTTGTAGCGTTAAAAGGCAGCTTTTAGTTACTGAGCACCGCCGTTAGCTGTTTTTTTAAAAAATTGTTGGGTTAAATTACCCAAAAGCGCCCTAAGTGAGATTCAACGCGTTACAGTCGCAAATGTGACGTGCACCATAGAATCGACCGATGGGGTGCCAGCGCAGCCCGATGTGCGCAGGCAGTCCCCACGTATGCAGAAGATCGTAGATGAAGCGCGCGCGATGCTGCGCGAATCGGGCTGGAGTGCTATCAGCATGCGCCGCCTAGCGGCGCGGCTCGATGTGAAGGCGCCATCGCTGTACAAGCACATCAGCGGCAAAGAAGAGCTCCTTCAGCTGCTGCTGACCGAGAGCCTCGAGAATCTGGGCAAGCGTATTCACGCTGCCATTGATGAGGAATGCACTTCGGCGTCTCTGCTGCAGGCGTACCGCCAGGCAGTTCTCGACGATCCGCATGGTTACCGGCTGATGAGTCGCACTAATTTCGTGAATGTCGTCTCGCCTTCGTCGTTGGATGCCTGGATTCGTGATGCATTCATTAAGGTTGCCGGCGATGAGCCTAAGGGGTTGGCCATGTGGGCGTTCGCCCATGGTTTGGTAACCGCCGAGCTTGTCCAGGATGGTTCACCTGCGCTGGAATCCAGCGCTGAAGCCGGTGCGGCAGACAGCTTGGCTGCAGTTGGAGCTATTTGGGACGCTGGCGCGGAGGCCTTCTCTTAAGGGTTTGATCTTAAGAGGTTTCTCTTAAGGGGTTTGCTGCTCTGTCCGGGACGCTAGATCGGTGGCCCGGGGCAGTAGCCTAGCGCCACCAGGAATCGGCCGGTCCGGGCGGGACGGCTCGCTTGTGCCGGGAAATGGAGTAGAGGTGCTCGATTCGCGCGGCATCCTCATCTGAGACAGCCTTGCCTTCGAGGTAGTCGTCGATGGCGGTATAGGTCACCCCGAGCGCAACTTCGTCGGGAAGCGCAGGTCGATCTTCTTCCAGGTCGGCCGTCGGCACCTTCTCCCACGTACTGGCTGGTGCGCCGAGGTGGCGGAGTAAGGCCGCGCCCTGGCGCTTGCTCAGCCCCTGCAGCGGGACGAGGTCGCAGGCGCCGTCGCCGTGCTTGGTGTAGAAGCCGGTGACCGCCTCCGCGGCGTGATCTGTGCCGATGACCAAAGCGCCGTCAACACCCGCCACTGCGTACTGGGCAATCATTCGCATGCGGGCCTTAATATTTCCCTTGTTGAAGTCGCTGATAGCGCTGCCGGCCAGGGCATCGGTGACCTGGGTGGTTATCGCGGCAGTGGCCGGTGCGATATCGATAGTTAGCCTTTGGTCAGGCTGAATGAATTGCAGTGCCACCTGTGCGTCGTCCTCATCGGCCTGGACGCCGTGGGGGAGGCGAATGGCAATGAAAGTGGCATCCTCACCGCCGTCGCGAAGCTTTTCGACGGCCAACTGCGCTAGACGCCCGGCCAGCGTGGAGTCTTGGCCGCCAGAAATTCCGAGCACGAATCCCTTGGCGTGCGCGGTGCGGAAATAATCGCAGAGAAAATCGACTCGGCGGCTGATTTCCTCGGCGGCATTGATGGTGGGCTGGACGTGGAGGTCGTTAATAATCTCCGACTGGAGGGGATGCGGGAAATCCTGTGTGCCTACTGGTGTCATGAGCCTCACTCTACCGCTAGTTCCGGACGGGAAAAGGGATGATTTTCCTGCCAGAAGAGTGCCAAAACTCTCATCTTTATCGAGTAAGTGCTGTTCGAATAGGGGGTCTTTGCCTGGACGGTGGCAAGATTTCCAGCGTGAGTACAACCGAACAGAATAAGACTGGACCGAACCGGGAAACCACCACAACTCGGTCGATAGCCGTGGCTATCATCGCCGCTCTGGGCGGCCTCCTCTTTGGTTACGACACCGGTGTCATCTCGGGCGCGCTGCTGTATATCCAGCGCTCTTTTGAGCTGACTCCAGGACAGGAGTCCACTGTCACCGCCATGCTCTTGGTCGGTGCGGCTATCGGCGCGTTCCTGGGCGGTCGCGTAGCGGACTCCCTGGGGCGCCGTGGCACCATCCTGCTCGGAGCGGTCGGCTTCATCATCGGCAGTATCTGGTGCGCTTTCGCTACCAGTGCGTTTTCGCTGGGTGCTGCGCGTACTTTGCTCGGCGTCTGTATCGGTGGTGTTTCCATCGTCGTACCGATGTACATCTCCGAAATGGCACCACCGCATGTGCGTGGACGCCTGGTCAGCCTGAACTCGCTGATGATCGTGATTGGTCAGCTGGTGGCGTTCCTCACCAACTCGGCCCTAGCCTCCTCCGGTAACTGGCGACTCATGCTTGGATTCGGTGCCGTCCCCGGCATCGTGCTGCTCATCGGCATGCTGGTTCTGCCGGACACACCGGCTTACCTCGTCCGTCGAGGACAGGAGGGCAAGGCGCTGGCCGTGCTGCGTCAGATGCAGGGAGATGAGGCGACGTTGGCTGAGGTTGCCGTTGGTGAGGCGTCGTCAAGCGCCGATCAGCGTGCAGCAGAGCGTCTGGCCGTGAAAACCCCGTGGGTGCGACGCACCGTCATCATTGCGATGCTGATTGGCGTGACGCAGCAGGTCACGGGTGCGAACGCGATTATGTATTTCGCGCCGACGATGATGAACAAGGTTGGCTTGTCGACGGAAAGCTCTGTCTATACCTCCATCATCATCGGTATCGCCTCGGTGATCTCGTGTGCAATCGGTATGAGCATTATTGACCGCGTTGGTCGCCGGCGAATGCTGATTATCGGTTTGGTGGGCTGTGCAAGCTCGCTGCTCGTGCTGGCGCCCGTCTATGGTCTGTCGAGTAACTCTTCGACGGGTGCCATGATGTCGCTTCTTCTGATGACTGTATTTATCGTGTTTCAGCAGGCGGCTGTGTCGGTGGCGACCTGGCTCCTGATTTCCGAGATTGTCCCGACAGAAGCCCGCGGCCTGGGCATGGGGTTGGCAGGGCTCGCGCTCTGGGGTGCGAACTGGTTTGTGGCGCAGGCATTTCTCCCGATGGTGGATGCTGTCGGTGGTGCGTGGTCGTTCTTCTTCTTTGCCATCACGGGCGCGATTGCGCTGGTATTCACCATCAAGGCGGTGCCGGAGACTTCGGGCAAGACACTTGCCGAGGTCCGCGAGTACATGATTGCCGCTGTCAAATAGAGAAGCGGAGGCAGTTGCAACGTGGGGAGTCGCAATCTTGGGGTTGACCGTCAAAGGACATGTTTCCCCCGGATTTTTGGAGTTATTCCGCTTATTAGGTAGTATGGCAACTCGTGTCGTAACGCATACTCTTTGATATTTCTTCGGATTATCAGGAAGGGTGCGTTGCCAGGCAGTCACTGGGGTGATTGTCCGGGGAGAGTGCAGTGTGCACATTCCCGTTTCGGAGCCGAGTAGAAAGGAGCGCCCGAATGAAGGTCCGCAAGTCCCTTCGGTCGCTGAAGAACAAGCCGGGCGCTCAGGTCGTGCGCCGTCGTGGCAAGGTCTACGTGATCAACAAGAAGGAGCCGCGCTTCAAGGCCCGCCAGGGCTAAGCCTTATTTAGGCTAGCGCGAAGCAAATAGCTTCCTCATTTATTGCCAAAACCGCAATCTGAAGTCGCAGTTTTACTGTGGCTAAAGGTTGCGGTTTTTGGTTTTTAGGGAGGGGAGGTTCAGGCGGTTACTGCGTTTATGGCTGGCGGCGGTGGGGCGATGGAAGTTACTGACTACGTTTATGACAGAAATGGCTCGAAAAATGGCTTGAAAGTGTCATAAACTTACACAGTTTCACATGTGCAGCCCGTGTTCACATGTGCAGCCCGTGATTTTTTGAGATCGCTGCTGAGTCCGAAGTTGGGCAGGGGAGGGACAGGGAAGGGGAGGGGCGGTGCGGCGCCTGGTATTGGTGTGATTGGCCTCGAGCCGTCTTGCAGTAATTGGTTTAACCAAAATGCGCCGATAGTTGTTTTTCTACGATTTTCTAGAATTTTTAGCGTGAAATTACAAGGTTGTGGTGCGTCTGTGTACAACATCTTGTGCGCCAGAGATCTCCGAACAGGGAATACCATGGTTGTGAGTACTACATCTAGTATGACTAGAGTTTTCTAGGCACCAAGTGTAGTGTTTTCGATGTCGAGCCAAGGATAGCTAAAAGGATCTGTCGGCCACCCGTACTCGGTTTCTCATGGACCTCCGGGAGCTTTCAGTCATTCAATCAATCCGCTGATTCCTCGGCCGCTTCCGTTGTTTGTACGAAGTCGATCCGATTCATTGGTCTTACCCAAAGCCAGAAAGTTTGTGAGAGTCATGGTTACCGTTTACAGCAAGCCTGCATGTGTCCAGTGCCGCGCTACCACTCGCGCCCTCGATAAGGCTGGAATTGCCTACGATATCGTCGACATCACCATGGATGATGAGGCTCGGGATTACGTCATGGCTCTCGGTCATCTCCAGGCGCCGGTCGTTGACACTGGCACTGAGACCTGGTCGGGTTTCCGCCCGGACCGCATCAAGGCTCTCCAGGCAGCTTAAGAATCACACACCTCCCCGCAGATTTCGTTGACCACCCGGGAAACGAAGATTGCGGGGGTTTTGCGATGTAAAGGGTGAAGCTCTCATGCTGGTGGTGTATTTCTCCTCGGCGACGGGGAATACACACAAGTTTGTTGAAAAGCTAGATATCAAAAATGCCCGCATTCCCATCCGTCGTAATGAGCCGGAGCTTATCGTCGATGAGCCCTACGTCCTCATTTGCCCGACTTATGGTGGCGGCGCTTCCATCAGCGGCGGTAACTCAAGGCCAGTTCCTCCGCAGGTCATCAAATTTCTTAATAATGAGCACAACCGCTCTTTCATCCGAGGTGTGATTGCTGCCGGCAATCTCAACTTCGGTGAGGACTTCTGTAAAGCAGGGGATGTCATCTCCTACAAGTGCAAGGTTCCATATCTATATCGCTTCGAGCTGATGGGAACCGACCATGATGTGCAGCGAGTCCGAGAAGGGCTAGAGGAGTTCTTCCACGGTAAAGCCAGCGCTTAAGTTGGCTAGCCTCAGTGTCGAGGGAAGGGGCACTGGGACAACCGAATGGGTGCGCTCGCGGAAGCCGTCGTAAAGCGGTGCGCGAGGAAAATAGCTAGATTGGATTGCTCTGGGCAGTGATTGAACAGACCCTGCGCAGGCAAATGAATATTAAAGGAGTCAACGTGTCGGAAATGGGCAAGCAGGTCGCGGAGCCGGTGGGCGAGGACAAGCTGGATTACCACGCGCTCAATGCGCTGCTGAATCTGTACGGTGAAGACGGCAAGATTCAGTTCGATAAGGACCGCATGGCTGCGCGACAGTTCTTCTTGCAGCATGTCAATCAGAACACTGTGTTCTTCCATAACTTGCGGGAGAAGCTCGATTACCTGGTAGAGAACCATTACTACGAGGCTGAGGTTCTGGAGAAGTACGAATTTGAGGACGTCAAGGCACTGTTCAAGCAGGCCTACGCCCACAAGTTCCGTTTTCAGACTTTCCTGGGTGCTTACAAGTACTACACCTCGTACACGCTGAAGACTTTCGACGGCAAGCGTTACTTGGAGCGCTACGAAGACCGTGTGTGCATGGTTGCACTCACGCTTGCCGACGGCGACTTGGGGCTCGCGCAGCACCTGGTTGATGAGATCATCGCCGGACGTTTCCAGCCCGCTACTCCTACATTCCTCAACTCCGGTAAGGCCCAGCGCGGCGAGCCGGTGAGCTGCTTCCTGCTGCGTATCGAGGACAACATGGAGTCCATTGGCCGCGCCATCAACTCCTCGCTGCAGCTGTCCAAGCGCGGCGGTGGTGTTGCGCTGCTGCTGAGCAATCTGCGTGAACAGGGCGCTCCGATTAAGCACATCGAGAATCAGTCTTCCGGTGTCATCCCGGTTATGAAGCTGCTGGAGGACTCTTTCTCCTACGCTAACCAGCTGGGTGCTCGCCAGGGTGCAGGCGCTGTCTACCTGCACGCGCACCACCCGGACATCATGCGCTTCCTGGATACCAAGCGTGAGAACGCGGACGAGAAGATTCGCATCAAGTCGCTGTCGCTCGGCGTTGTCATTCCGGACATCACGTTCGAGCTGGCCAAGCGTAACGACGACATGTACCTCTTCAGCCCGTACGATGTCGAGCGTGTCTACGGTAAGCCGTTCGCGGACATTAGCATCACCGAGAATTACGCGGATATGGTCGAGGACCCGCGTATTCGTAAGCAGAAGATCAACGCGCGTCAGTTCTTCCAGACCATCGCTGAGATTCAGTTTGAGTCCGGCTACCCGTACATCATGTTCGAGGACACGGTTAACCGCGCGAACCCGATTGAGGGCCGCATTAACATGTCGAACCTCTGCTCGGAGATTCTGCAGGTCAACACCCCGTCGACCTACAATGCGGACCTGTCCTACGAGCACGTGGGTGAGGACATTTCCTGTAACCTCGGTTCGCTGAATATTGCGATGACCATGGACTCGCCGGACTTTGGTCGCACTGTCGAGACTGCCATCCGTGGCCTGACTGCGGTCAGTGAGCAGACTTCTATTGACTCGGTGCCATCGATTCGCAAGGGTAACGACGGATCCCATGCGATCGGCCTGGGGCAGATGAACCTGCACGGCTACCTTGGCCGCGAGAAGATTATGTACGGCTCGGAAGAGGGGCTGGACTTCACCAACGCCTACTTTGCAGCAGTGCTCTACGCAGTCCTGCGCGCATCCAACAAGATTGCTCGCGAGCGCGGTCAGAAGTTCGTCAACTTTGAGAACTCTGACTACGCCAGCGGCAAGTACTTCGATAACTTCGATCCGGCAGAGTTCCAGCCGAAGACTCAGCACGTCAAGGAGATTTTCGCGAACTCCACCGCGCACATTCCGGACGCTGAGGACTGGGCGCAACTGAAGGCCGACGTCATGGAGTACGGCCTGTTCAACCGCAACCTGCAGGCAGTGCCGCCGACCGGTTCGATTTCCTACATCAACAACTCGACTTCGTCGATTCACCCGATTGCATCTCAGATTGAGATCCGCAAGGAGGGCAAGATTGGTCGCGTTTACTACCCGGCTCCGCACTTGGACAATGACAACCGTGAGTACTTCCAGGATGCCTACGAAATCGGCTACGAGAAGATCATTGACACTTACGCGGTCGCTACCAAGTATGTTGACCAGGGACTGTCGCTGACCTTGTTCTTCAAGGACACGGTGAGCACTCGTGACCTCAACCGTGCGCAGATTTACGCATGGCGCAAGGGTATTAAGACTCTGTACTACATCCGCCTGCGTCAGGTTGCGCTGGAGGGTACTGAGGTCGAGGGTTGCGTATCCTGCATGCTTTAAGCAAGCGTGCTTGAGGGCTAGGCATCTAATGCTTCCGCTGTAGCGCATTGAAGGCGCGAGAATTTCCCCGAATTTTGTCGGGAGATTCTCGCGCTTTTTCGTCACTCCACCCAATTGGGAACAAATGTAAATATCACTATTGACGGTTGTAATGCAGGTAATTAACCTGGGCAGTGGTACACCAATGTTCGCATAATTTTCACCCACGGCTAGTGGGGGAAGGGGCTGGAAGCCATGTCCGATACCACTGGTAAGAGCACTCCACACATCAACCCAAAGGGTGCGCCGATTGCAGAAACCATTTTGTTGCCCGGTGACCCGCTGCGTGCCAAGTTCATTGCGGAGACCTATTTGGATGATGTCGTTCAGTTCAACGAAGTTCGCAACATGTTGGGCTTTACCGGCACCTACCAGGGGCAGGAAGTTTCCGTCATGGGATCCGGTATGGGCATTCCGTCTATCTCGCTGTACTCCTGGGAACTTATCCATGTTTTCGGCTGCAAGAAGCTGATTCGCGTCGGTTCCTGCGGCGCGTTGCAGCCGGAGCTGGACCTGTATGACGTGGTTATCGGCCAGACGGCGTCGACGGACTCCAATTTTCTATCGCAGTACAACTTGCCGGGGACATTCGCCCCGTCCGCATCTTTCCGTCTGATCGAAGATGTTCGCGATCGCGCCCGTGAGCAGGGCATCACTACGCACGTCGGCAACATCTTGTCCAGCGATATTTTCTACAACTTCCAGGATGATGTGAACGACCGTTGGGCACGCATGGGTGTGCTGGCGGTGGAGATGGAATCAGCTGGCCTTTATGCCACTGCCGCCGAGGCCGGTGTGGAGGCCATGGGAATCTTCACTGTGTCGGACAACATCGTCACCGGTGGAAAGACCACTCCGGAAGAGCGTGAGAAGGCCTTCACGACGATGATGGAGCTGGCATTGCCGCTGGCTCGACTCTAATGTCCTGGTCCGCAATCAATTGGCTTGAAGTGTGAAATAGGTACAGTGCGATGAGCAATCCCGCCAGCAATACCAGCTTGAACCTGAATACCCGTGAAAGCGCAGCATCCAAGGCTGCCGCGCCAAACCCTAAGGCCGCAGTCCCGGTCTTGCTGTTTTCCTTTGTATTCTGTTTGGTCTTGGACAATGGCTTTAAGTTCATGACCAAGCCGATTGCGGAATCTCTGGACCTCAGTGTCTCCACGGCCAGTCTGCAGGCGACACTCGCCGGTATCTTGATTGGCATTGGAGCGGTGGTGTACGCCGCATTGGCGGACAGCATCAGTATCCGCAAATTGATGATTGTCGGTATCGGCTTTGTCGCCGTGGGCTCTCTACTGGGTTATTTCTTCCAGGGAGTATGGCCAATCGTGCTTACTGCCCGCATTATTCAAACTGCCGGCCTGGCGGCGGCTGAGACACTCTACGTCATCTATGTCACCAAGTACCTAAGCCCAGAAGATCAGAAAACCTACCTCGGCTTTTCCACCGCGGCCTTCCAAGCTGCGCTGCTGATTGGAACGTTGACCTCGGGAATCGTGGCTACCTACATTTCCTGGCCAGCTATGTTCCTGATTTCGCTCATTCTGATAGTTGCCATTCCGTTCCTGATCAAGACAGTTCCGGAAGAGCAGCAGCAGAAGAGTCACCTGGATATCTTTGGCCTGTTCCTCATCGCGGCCATCGCCACTGCGGTGATGCTGTTCATGCAGCAGTTCCAATGGTGGTGGCTGGTGGCCGCTGCGCTGGGTGTCGCGCTCTTTGTCTGGCATATCCGGGCGCACGACAACGCCGTGGTCAGCCCGTCGTTCTTTACCAATGCTCGCTACGTTTGCGCGCTGATTGTTGTGCTCGTGGTTTACATGGTCCAGTTGGGGTATTCGGCCATTCTGTTGCCGTATATGGTCGACGAGCTCTATGGCATCAACCTCGACGGTGCTGCCTATATCCTCGCGCCGGGCTACCTCTGCGCTGTCATCGTCGGTGTAATGTCTGGCAAGGTTGCCAAGTTCCTGCCCTCGAAGCAGGCCATTGTCGCGGCTATCAGCATCATCATCGTGGCGTTGCTCATCCCCGCAGTGCTGCCGGGGGCCGGTGTTGCCACGGTTATCGTCTCCATGATTCTGTTCCCATCAGGGTTCGCGCTCATGTATGCGCCGTTGGTCGCGACCGCACTGCAGAACATTCCTGCCGCCAAGTCCGGTGTTGCAATCGGTTTCTACAATCTGACGATCAACATTGCCGTACCGGTTGGCATCGCGTTAACGGCCATGCTTGTTGATTCTCGACCGGCCTTCTTCAGCACCCTCTCCATCGCGCAGTCTGAAGCAGAAGGGGTCTCCGCTACCATCGCTTGGTTGCTCGCGCTCATGGCTGTCGTAGGTTTGCTGGTGTACGTCATCTCCGACCGCATCATCAACGACACGGCGGAAAACCGAGAGAAGGTTCACGCCTAGGTTCGCGCAACATCTTGCGCTTGGTGCTTGACGACGGACATTGCGTCGTCAAGCACCTTGTTCTTTGTGTGACGTGGGGTTAGGGGAGGGGCACCGGGAACAAGACTCGGCAAGTGGGGCGATTTCTTCTAGGCCGCGTGCTTAATAATGCGGGTGTGGGTAAGCTGCTAAGGGTAGTGGCTCCTTTCATCGGGAGCCTGACGTTTTGTAGTGGGACAAGGCTGGAATAGCCACCGCTGCAGTCGCTGTTTGAACTCGTAAAGAGTGAAGGACGTTCCTTATATATAAGGTGTGTTCGAAAAACGGCAATATCAATGAAAAAGGGAGAGGTTTCCACGTGAGTTTCGATGATTGCCCACCCTCGACTCCGGCCCACCGTGAGAAGAATCCAGAGTCGCGTGCATGCCCAGTTGCGGCTATTGACTGGAACACGATTCCTGATGATAAGGATCTCGAGGTTTGGGATCGTCTGACCGGTAACTTCTGGTTGCCGGAAAAGGTGCCGCTGTCGAATGACATCAAGAGCTGGAATACGCTCAACGCACTGGAGCAGCGCACCACGATGCGCGTGTTCACTGGTCTGACCATGCTGGACACCATCCAGGGCACGGTAGGTGCAGTATCACTCATTCCAGATGCGCTGACTCCGCACGAGGAAGCTGTGTACACCAATATCGCCTTCATGGAATCGGTGCACGCAAAGAGCTACTCGTCGATTTTCCAGACGCTGGCGTCGACTCCTGAGATTCAGGATGCGTTCCGTTGGGGCGAGGAGAATGAGTACCTGCAGAAGAAGGCCAAGATTATCCTCGACTACTACGAGGGCGATAATCCGCAGAAGAAGAAGGTTGCTTCCACTTTGCTGGAGTCCTTCCTGTTCTACTCGGGCTTCTACCTGCCGATGTACTGGTCCAGCCACGCCAAGCTGACCAACACCGCGGACATTATTCGCCTAATCATTCGTGATGAGGCAGTTCACGGTTACTACATCGGTTACAAGTACCAGCGCAACCTGGAGCGTCTGACCCAGGCCGAACGTGACGAGCTGAAGGATTACACCTTCGACCTCATGTTTGATCTCTACGACAACGAGATTCAGTACACCGAAGAGATGTACGACGAACTCGGTTGGACCGAGGATGTCAAGCGTTTCTTGCGTTACAACGGCAACAAGGCTCTGAACAACTTGGGCTATGAGGGTATGTTCCCGGCCGACGAGACTCGCGTTTCGCCGTCGATCCTGTCGGCCCTGTCGCCGAATGCTGACGAAAACCACGACTTCTTCTCGGGTTCCGGCTCTTCCTACGTCATGGGTAAGGCTGAAGTAACCGAGGATGAGGACTGGGACTTCTAAAAGCACAGGTGTAGGGAACATTCCGCATCGAGCCTCACTCTGGTGACAGCACACACACGGGGGTAGTAGTCCTAGCCTCGACGGTTCCTGCTAAATAGGCGTTAGCCCAGGTTAAGACAATTCTCAGGAAACTAATAGTGTGCTTAGCTGAGTGGGGAAGTGAGCCGGAAAATCCCTTAGCCTTAACTTTTTCCAAGGTTCAGACTAGAATCTGGCACATAGCGGTAGGTGGGTTCGCCGTCGCGTACTCGCCTGCACTATTCTCACAAGGACAAAACTTAAAATCCCTGTAGTGAGTTACAGGAAATCTTCGCGTAGTAAGGAGGAAGAATGACTGCAGTAGCGCCTCGTCCAGATCATGGCGTTGTAGCGCCGGAACGGCCGCAGCCGTTCGGACATGAGCGTAAGGGCAGCTGGGCGTGGGAAATGCTGACCACGACCGACCACAAGAAGCTGGGCATCATGTACATCATTATGTCCTTCTCGTTCTTCTTTGTCGGCGGTCTGATGGCTCTGCTTATCCGTGCTGAGCTCTTCGCCCCAGGACTTCAGTTCCTTTCTAACGAGCAGTTCAACCAGATGTTCACCATGCACGGCACGGTGATGCTGCTTCTGTTCGGTACCCCGATTGTTTGGGGTTTTGCTAACTACATTCTGCCACTTCAGATTGGTGCTCCGGACGTGGCTTTCCCGCGTCTGAACGCTTTCGGCTTCTGGCTGACCACCATTGGTGGCATTCTGATGCTGTCGGGCTTCCTGACCCCGGGTGGTGCTGCTGACTTCGGTTGGACCATGTACTCCCCGCTGTCTGACCCGATTCACTCTCCGGGTGTCGGTTCTGACCTGTGGATTGTCGGTGTCGGTGTTGGTGGTGTCGGTACCATCGCTTCCGCCATTAACATGACCACCACTGTCCTGTGCCTCCGTGCACCAGGCATGACCATGTTCCGTATGCCAATCTTCACCTGGAACATCCTGGTTACCTCGATCCTGGCTCTGCTGATCTTCCCGATTCTGACTGCAGCTGCTCTTGGTGTTTTGTACGACCGTAAGCTGGGCGGTCACATTTACGACCCGGCAAACGGTGGCGCAATGCTGTGGCAGCACCTGTTCTGGTTCTTCGGTCACCCAGAGGTCTACGTCCTGCTGTTGCCGTTCGTGGGCATCATCACCGAGGTCGTTCCGGTCTTTTCCCGTAAGCCGCTGTTCGGCTACGCAGGTATGGTCTTCGCAACCCTGTCTATTGCAGGTCTGTCCATGGCTGTGTGGGCACACCACATGTTCGTGACCGGTGGCGTTCTGCTTCCGTTCTTCTCGTTCATGACCTTCCTGATTTCGGTCCCGACCGGTGTTAAGTTCATCAACTGGATGGGCACCATGTGGCGTGGCCACATGACCTTCGAGGCTCCGATGACTTTCGCTCTCGGCTTCATCGTGACCTTCCTGTTCGGTGGTTTGACCGGTATTATGCTGGCTTCCCCACCGCTGGACTTCCACGTCTCTGATACTTACTTCGTCGTGGCGCACTTCCACTACACCCTGTTCGGTACCCTGGTCTTCGCTTCCTACTCGGGCGTTTACTTCTGGTTCCCGAAGATGACTGGTCGTATGCTCGACGAGAAGCTGGCAAAGGTTCACTTCTGGCTGACCTTCATCGGCTTCAACCTGACCTTCCTGGTCCAGCACTGGCTGGGTAACGAGGGTATGCCGCGTCGTTACGCCGACTACCTCGAGACTGACGGTTTCACCACCCTGAACATGATCTCCACCGTTGGTGCGTTCATCCTGGGTCTGTCTGTTATCCCGTTTGTCTGGAACGTCTTCAAGTCCTGGCGCTACGGTGAGGTCGTCACTGTTGATGACCCGTGGGGTTACGGTAACTCCCTCGAGTGGGCTACTTCTTGCCCGCCGCCGCGCCACAACTTCACCTCGATGCCGCGCATCCGCTCGGAGCGCCCGGCGTTCGAGCTGCACTACCCGCACATGGTTGAGCGTCAGCGCGCAGAGGCCCACGTTGGTCGTCAGCTCTAAGAGCTAGTGGCTACATGGCTGATGCAACTCTGAGTTAATAACTACGCGAAGCTAAGGCCCCATCACGGTTCTCCGTGATGGGGCCTTAGTCTTGTCTTTGAGAGTCTTTCCTAGGGAAGAGGCAGTAAGAGAGCGCAGGGAGAGCAGGGGGGCAGGGAGCGCCAGAAGGGCAAGAGAGCAGGGTGATGGCTAGCGCCTGTCACTGGCCACCCACTGAAGTGCGGAATCCCACTATGCGATGAGCACTCTGCCGGGGCTTCATGCGATACTGGATTGGTGAATGAACAGGTAATTATCTCTCCCAGTCAGTCTGTAGATACCGATGCTCTATCGGTTTCGTTGGCACCGGGACTAGCTCCGGTGCTTATTACCGCTGTTGGCCGAGACCGCCCGGGTGTCTCCGCAGCTTTCTTCCGCGTGCTCGCGGCCCACGGAGTTCAAATTTTGGATGTGGAACAGTCGGTGTTCCGCTCTAATCTGAGCCTCGGTGCGCTTGTTGGTGTCACAGAAGAAAAGGTCGGTGTTCTCCGTGAGGGACTCATTGAAACACTGAAGCCTCACGGCATGACTGTCAGTTTCCAGCTGGATGCCCCGATTGAGCGCAGCGATGGCTCCACCCACGCACTTGTCGTGTTGGGCAATCCGGTCAATGCTGAGGATATTTCCCGTATCGGCCGCACTCTTGCTGATTACGGTGCAAACATCGATTCCATTCGCGGTATTGCTGACTACCCAGTCACTGGCCTGGAATTGCTGGTCTCTATTCCGGACCCGAAGCCGGGTGCGGGCATTCCGCTGCGTAAGGCACTGGCCGAGCTTGCACAGGACCAGGACATTGATATCGCAATTGAACGCGCTGGTTTGCAGCGCCGCTCAAAGCGCTTGATTTGTTTCGATGTGGACTCGACCTTGATTACCGGTGAGGTCATTGAGATGCTGGCCGCCCATGCTGGTCGCGAGGCGGAGGTTGCAGCGGTTACAGAGCGCGCTATGCGCGGTGAGCTGGACTTCGCCGAGTCACTGCATGAGCGAGTTAAGGCTCTGGCTGGCCTGCCGGTCAGCGTCCTAGAGGAAGTCACTAACTCCATCGAGCTGACTCCAGGCGCCCGCACCACGATCCGCACGCTGAAGCGCCTCGGTTACAAGTGTGGTGCTGTCTCCGGTGGCTTTATCCAGATCTTGGAGCCGCTGGCAAAGGATCTCGGTCTGGACTTTTACAAGGCGAATACCCTCGAGGTCGAAGACGGAAAGCTGACTGGACGCGTGGTCGGCGATGTCGTCGATAGGCAGGAGAAGGCCCGCAGCCTCAAGACGTTCGCCGCAGAGTCGGGGCTTCAGATGCATCAGACCGTTGCGGTCGGCGATGGGGCCAATGACATCGATATGTTGTCGGTCGCAGGCCTTGGTATTGCTTTCAATGCCAAGCCGGCGCTGAAGGAAATCGCTGACACGTCCGTCAACGTTCCATTCATGGACTCGATTCTGTTCATGCTGGGCATTTCCCGCGATGAAATCGACGATGCCGACCGCGAAGATGGCACCTTCCGCCGCGTGCCGTTGGAGCAGTAGTGCAACGCGAGGATCACAAGAATCCAGCTGTCACGGACGCATCATCGGTACCGGAGTGGTTCCGTATCGCCCATAACCTCCTGCCGCAACCCGATAGGGAAGACCACGGTGAGGATGTGCCGTGGGCAATGGCTATTGTGCTTGAGGTTCCGAAGAAGGAACGCCCCTCGCGCACTGCGCTGCTCCGCGCTGCCGCGATGGCTGTTGTTGCTTGTTGCCTGGACGAACGCGCAGGCGATGACACTTCTGCCTATCAACAAGGTCTGGCGTCTTGGTACGGTGCGCGCATCCGCAAGCTCACACGTCGCGCTCGCAATATCGGCTGGCAACGCGCTCAGCTTGCACCGGGTGTCACCGTGGAGGTCGACGGCGCGCAAGCTCGCGCACTAGTGCCGACACCTGTCGACGAAACCTATCCAGAGGTTGCCAAACTGCAGATTTCCGGCACCGATTTGCCTTATGACGACCCGGAGAACACATCTCCCGGTGTCCCGGACGACCATGAGAGCGCTGACACCTTTGCTCTGCCAGTGATTTGGGTGGACAAAAACCTGAATATGTCCGTAGGAAAGGTGGCCGCGCAAGTTGGACACGGCTCAATGCTCTATGCGGCCAGCCTGTCGGTTGAGGATGCCTGGGCGTGGGCGCAAAGTGGCTACGCGCTGGATGTGAAAGAAGTACCGCGGGAGCAGTGGCCAGCGCCAGAGCTCCGCGCGGTTGAGGTTCAGGATGCCGGGTTTACCGAGATTGCTCCCGGTTCAGTCACCGTGGCGGTGACCCCTGGGGCAGTAACTCACGACTGAGAGCGTGCTGCCTCCATGGCCTTGAGATCCTTGCGCAGAATCTTGCCCGTCGCCGACTTCGGGATTTCATCCATGAACTCGACTGCTCGCACCTTCTTGTACGGTGCGACGCGGTCGGCGACGTAGTCCATAATCTCGTCTTCAGTCACCTGCTTGCCCGCCTTGAGGACGACGTAAGCCTTAGGAATCTCCTCGCCGTCGGAGCGAACGACACCACTGCAGGCGGCATCGGCAATATCCGGGTGGCTGAGCAGCACGGACTCGAGCTCGGCCGGTGGAACTTGGTAGCCCTTGTACTTAATCAGTTCCTTGAAGCGGTCGACGATGTACACATTCCCGTGTTCGTCGAGTTCCGCAACGTCGCCGGTACGCAGCCAACCGTCGACAAGCGTCTCTGCCGTCGCCTTCGGGTTGTTGAGGTAGCCCTTCATCACCTGTGGACCATGAATCCATAGCTCACCTGCCTCCGAGCGCCCCTCGGCGGGAACCGGGATTTCCTCAAAGCTGTCGGAGTCGAGGTTGACAATCTTGTACTGAGTGTTGGGGACTGCGCGACCGATCGAGTCCAGCGGACTATCGTGGCCGATGCGGATGTGGGCTGCTGGCGAGGACTCGGTCATGCCGAAGCCCTGTGCGACCACGCAGTCAAGGCGCTTTTCCACCTGTTCCGCGAGGTCAAGTTGGAGAGAAGCGGCACCCGAGAAGATTGTCTCCAGGCTGGACAGGTCAAAGGAATCGACAGCTGGGTGCTTGGCCAGGCCCACAGCTACAGGCGGTGCGATGAACGCGAACTTCACCTTGTGCTCGGCGATGATGGACAGGAAATCGACGAGGTCGAACTTGCCCATGGTGTACTGCGTCGTGCGGCGCCACAGGCACAGATTCAGCAGCGCAGTCAGGCCGTAGATGTGGAAAAACGGCAGGATAGTGACAGCCGGGGTGTCCTCGGTCAGCGCGTTGACTGTAGCTCCACCCGCCTGAGCGACGTTGGCCACCAAGTTGCGGTGAGTGAGCTGGACGCCCTTCGGTACACCGGTGGTTCCCGAGGAAAACGGAATCACGGCAACGTCATCGGGTGATACGTCGACGTCCGGGGCTGCGTGCCCCTCGGCAAGCAGCTCGCCCATGCCGTGGAGACCCGTCAGGCCGATAATCATCTCTTCCGGCAGACCAGCAGCCTCAGCGCCGTGGGCGCCAGCCCAACCGATTGAGGAGGTCGTCAGCATCATCTTCGCGTCAGACATCCGGAGTTGGTTTTCAATGTCCTCCGCAGTTGCCAGCGATGCGACCGTCGTGCAGACAGCCCCCGCGCGTAGGACACCGTGAAGAGCGACCGCGAAGGTTGTCGAGTTGGGGCAGTGGAGAGCCACAACGTCGCCCTTCTTAATCCCACGTGCTGCCAGCGCACCCGCAAACTTCTCAATGCTGGCCTTCAGATCACCGAAGGTGACCTCGGAGCCTGAGTCAACGATTGCAAGCTTGTCCTGGTGACGTGGCTCAATTTCTCCGAAGAGGAACTCAAAGAGTGAGGTCTCCGGGATGTCGATGTCGGGGAGGTTGCTGGAAAGGGGCATGCAGGAAATCGCCTTTCTAATCTCGTGCACGGCTGCCAAGTGTCCTGCTTCATTAGCTCGGGCACTGTAGCAGTGCTGTGTTTCACATCACAATAATGTATTGGATAGAAAAGCGTGGGATTTTTTCCAGAAACTATGCCTAATCCAGCGTCACCTCGTGAGCCCAGACAGCCCCCTCTGAATCAGCTTTGGGTCAGCCGCTGCAACGCTCCAGCCGCAATATCCAGGTTGGTCGTCCGCCAGAAGTCAGGCATCGACGCGGCGATCCAGGAACCATAGCGTGCAGTAGCCAACCGTGAATCCAGTACCGCAACAACCCCGCGGTCATCGACTTGGCGTAGCAGACGACCAGAACCCTGCGCCATCAGCAGCGCTGCATGTGTCGCTGAGACCTCCATAAAACCGTTTCGGCCAGCGGCATTAGCCGCATCGGAGCGCGCGGACAAAAGCGGGTCGTCGGGGCGGGGGAACGGGATGCGATCGATGATGACACACGATAGCGATGGGCCAGGAACATCGACGCCTTGCCACAGCGTCAGCGTGCCAAACAAGCATGTCTGCGGATTAGCTGCGAAGCGATCAACCAGAGCACCGATAGAGTCATCGCCTTGGCACAGCACGTCGTAAGGCAGGCGCTTGCGCATTTCCTCCGCCGCTGCCTCGGCGCCTCGGCGAGAAGAAAACAGCCCGAGCGTTCGCCCACCAGCGGCGCGGATGAGGCGCTCCATGATCGCGAACTGCTCTGGTGTGGCGCCGTCGCGTCCAGGTCGTGGCAGGTCGCGTGCGACGTAGAGGATGCCAGATTTCTGCGGGTCAAAGGGCGTGCCGACGTCCAAGCCATCCCACCCGCCGGAGGGAAGCCCCCAGGCGGCGGCCATGGCATCGAACTTGCCGCCAAGAGCAAGTGTTGCTGAGGTCAAAACGACGGTGGATTCGCCGAAGAGGCGTTCGCGAAGCAGTGCTGCGATGGACAGGGGAGCGACATAAACTGTCTTGTTCTCGCCAAGCCATACGACATCGTCGCTACTGAACTCTAGAATTCGCACGACTGTGTCGTGCATATTCTCCACGGCAGCGCGGACGGTCTGGCGCTCAGTGTTGTCAGAGTCAGAACCCGAACCACCGGAGCCCGACCCGCCAGAGCTGCCTGAACTAGAGGTACCTAGCGTGGTCTGTAGTTGCCACAGGCTATCGCGGAGCGAAGCTAGCGCCGCTCCAAGCTCACCGGGAATTTCTTCGAGTGCGCCGCTGTAGGCGTCGGCAAGCAATGCGACGGTCTCGCCGAGTAAATCCGTGGCATCGGTGACATCATCCACCTGCTCTGCGGCGCCGAATTTACGGGCGCGCCGGGCCATCATGGTGATACCGGCAGGGGAGAGCTCGTCGGTGGCAACAGAGGTGATTCGACCGTCGAGCTCGTGAGCCTCGTCAATGACAACGCAGTCGTGCTGCGGCAAAATCATGGCGTCGGAGAGCGCATCGATGGCCAACAGTGCGTGATTGGTGACAACGATGTCGACGTTGGAGGCCTCGCGGCGGGCTTGTTCGGCGAAACACTCCTCGCCGAAAGGGCAGGAAATGGCACCGACGCATTCGCGAGCCGTGACGGAGACCTGCCGCCAGGCTTCGTTGGAAACGCCCTTGTCCAGGCTGTCGCGGTCGCCGGTGTCGGTGTCATTGGCCCACTCGCGTAGCCGCATGACCTCGGCAGCGGTTCGGCTGAGCTGCGCTTCGCTGAGTAGAGCAGTGGGGCCGCCCATAGCGGTCGGCTCGGATTCATCACCGTCCATGACGGGATCTTTGATGACATTTCCGACCTTGGACTTGCACAGGTAGTTCGAGCGGCCCTTGAGGATTGCGAAGGTTGGCGTACGGGACAAGTGTGGCTCTAGCGAACTGACTAGCCGCGGCAAGTCGCGTTCGACCAGCTGGCGTTGCAGCGCAATGGTCGCCGTGGAAACGATTACAGACTCGTCGGACTCCATTGCTTGCACAATGGCAGGCACCAGGTAGGCCAGCGACTTACCCGTACCGGTACCTGCCTGTACCGCTAGGTGCCGCTCGCGCGCAAAGGCGGAGGCCACCGACCGGGACATTTTGACCTGATTCGGTCGAGTCGTTCCGCCGAGTCCCTTCACTGCCGCATCGAGAAGAGCTTCGATGCTATCCGCGTTATGGACGCTGGCTCTCGGTGAAGCTAGCTCGTCAACATCGTCAACATCGTCAAAGTCCTCAAAGTCGTCCGATAGCTCAGCAAAATCTGCGTGCTCGGGAGTGTCCGACACAGTTCCCCCGCCGCCTAAACGCCGTGAAAACGGACGGACAGTACCGGCTCGTCACGGGAAAGTGCAAGTCCCTCCCACGGGAGGCTGACCAGCGCTTTAACCAAGTGATCGCGGGACTCCTCCAAGGTCGGTAGACCATCGACGACCTCGCCATCGCGCATCATCGGAATGGTCAGATCGCGGTAGTGCAGGTTGCCCACATCCGGGATTTCCGAGCCGAGCGGGAAAGCGATTTCCTCCACGGCGGTACCGGAACGACGGCAGGTACGAATCGCCGCCTTCACGCCACCGTGGCTTCGCTTGTCCAACGAGCGCTTGGCGACGGGCACCCCATCAACTTCCACCATCTTGTAGACCAGGCCCGCAGTCGGCGCGCCGGAGCCTGTGACTACAGAGGTGCCCACACCGTAGACATCGACCGGCTCTGCCCTCAGCGCCGCAATCGCGAACTCGTCGAGGTCAGAGGACACTACGATGTTGGTGTTGTGCGCCCCCAGCGAGTCGAGCTGCTGACGCACCTGGCGAGCGAGAACTCCGAGGTCACCGGAGTCAATACGTACACCGCCGAGTTCCGGGCCCGCGACCTCAATGGCAGTATTCACGCCCTCGGTGATGTCGTAGGTATCCACCAACAAAGTGGTGTCGGTTCCCAGTGTGTCAATCTGAGCCTTGAAGGCCGCAGCCTCGTTCGTCGTGCCATCTGGGTTGGTGTGCAACAGAGTCCACGCGTGCGCAGCGGTACCGGAGGCTGGGATGTTGTACCGTGCCGCTGCCTCCAAGTTGGAGGTGGCGCTGAAGCCCGCCAAGTAGGCGGCGCGGGCAGCAGTCACAGCTGCTTCTTCATGAGTGCGACGCGAACCCATTTCAATAATCGGGCGCCCACCGGCAGCCGTGACCATTCGGGTTGCTGCCGAGGCGATGGCGGAGTCCGCATTGAGAATGGAGAGAATAACAGTCTCCAAAATGACGCACTCGGCGAAGGTGCCTCGCACCGTCAAAATGGGCGAGGCGGGGAAGTAGAGCTCTCCCTCGCGGTAGCCGTCGACTTGGCCGCTGAAGGAATAGTTACGCAGGTAATCCAGCGTCCTGTCATCGAGGAAGTCCAGCGAAGCCAGCTGTTCCTCGGTGAAGCGGAAGTTGCGGATAGCATCCAACACACGCGCTGTACCAGCGACAACGCCATAGCGACGCTCATTCGGCAGGCGACGGCCAAACACCTCGAAGGCGACCTGGCGCTCGCCGGATCCGTCGGCAAGCGATGCCTGCAGCATCGTCAGCTCGTACTTATCGGTGAGAAGGGCGGTGGAGGAATGCTTATCAATCACGGTCAATAGTCTAGTCGGCTGAAGCGGGCCGGGGCAGTCGGTTCCGGCGAGCGCGCGCCACTCCGTACTATCCTGGTGCCTATGAGCATGCCAGCAGCAACACCGATGCCCACTATGGATGCCGATGTCGTGACGGAATCGAACCGACCCTGGCAGTGCATTGTGTGGGATGACCAGGTTAATTCGATGAGTTATGTCACCTACGTGTTTCAGATGCTCTTCGGCATGGACCGAAAGAAGGCGCACGCGCTGATGATGACGGTTCACACGGAGGGCAAGGCAATCGTGTCTTCCGGTGAGCGTGACAAGGTGGAGGCCGATGTGAAGAAGCTCCACAAGGCAGGCTTGTGGGCAACAATGGAGCAGGCTGACTAAGCCGATATTCGACAGCGGGAGAGAATTTACATGCGTCCTTGGAAGCGCAAGCGATCCCTTCTCGGCGGTGGCGTCAAGTACGTCACGGCTTTTGAAGGCACGGAGCGGGATTTGCTGCTGAATCTGGCTGCTACTGTGGCGGACTCGCTGATGGAGCGAGCCCGGTCGGCGCCGAAGGATGAGCTCGCGGAAATGACGGGAATGCCTGTCGGACACTCCGAAGCCCCATCCGATCCGAAGCTTGCGCGACTGTTGCCGGACTTCACCAAGCCGGGTGAGGAGAGCGTGGAGGGGGAAAACGCTTTCATGCGCCAGCTGCATGAATCGGAGATTGTAGAGAGCAAGCTCCATTCCCTGCGTGCGATTATCGATGCCCTGGAGCCCGCCGAGTCGGGGCAGGTATCCATTTCGGAAAGTGATGCCCATGCCTGGGTAGCGGGTATCAATGACTTACGTATTTACCTGCATGTTTCCATGGAGAACCTCAATGGCTCCATCGAACAGATTGAGCAGACCGACGCGATGTACCAGTGGCTGTCCTACAACCAAGAGTCACTGTTGGACCAGCTCATGGGTGAGTAGCGAATCCGAGCAAAACCCCGAAAAGATGCAGTAATCAACTGAGGTTAGCTGCCATGAACTGTGGTGAAAGGTGCCGTGGTCGACAATGAATTCTGAGATCTTCGCAATCAGCCCCACCGACATTCGACACCAAGCCAGCAGTGCTGCGCTGGGCACGAGCATCGACATCGGCGCAGGCTGTCTCGACTCCATCGACGGCATCTCCATCGGCCATGCTGCTGAGGGGGATACCGGAGTCACCGTCATCGCCGCTCCAGGCGGTGCGATCGGCGCTGTCGATGTCCGCGGCGGCGGTCCGGGCACCCGCGAGACCGACCTGCTCGCACCGGAGAATACCGTCGAACGCGCCCACGCTGTCGTTTTGGCTGGCGGCTCCGCGTACGGCCTCGCAGCTGCCGACGGAGCTATGCGCGAACTGCGCGACCGCGGCATTGGCTTTGAGGTCACCCCAACTCGTCCGGATATCCTCGTGCCCATCGTTCCCGGTGCTGTCATCTTCGACTTGCTGTTGGGGGAGCCGACGCTGCCCACCGCTGCACTAGGGCGCGAGGCGTTGTCTCACGCGCTTGACGACGTCCCGGAGGACACTCCCTCCGGGACAGTAGGTGCCGGTGTCGGCGCTATGGCCGGGGCAATCAAGGGTGGTTTTGGACAAGCCCGTGTGACCTCCGCCGATGGTAAGTACTTTGTGGCTGCCGCAATGGTGGTCAACTCCTTTGGTGCGGTCATTGACCCGGAGGGACACCTTTACGGAATGCCCGCGGCTGCCGGTGCCAGCAAGGAGGCATTGGCCCAGCTGGACCAGGTTTTCGTCGGTAGGACCAAGATTCTCGCCGATGCGGCTGGACACGGGGAATCGTCGGCAAGCACGCGAAACACAACGATTGGCACGTTGATAACCAATGCGCCGGTGACAACTGCGCAGTTGAAGCGGTTGGCGATGTGCGGTCATGACGGGTTGGCGCGAGCGATTCGGCCGGCTCATGCGCCGATGGACGGTGACACGCTGTTTGCCCTCAGCTCGGCCGAGGCGGCGGATAGCGGAAACGCTGAACCCGTGGGCTCGGATGTGGTGGCCCTGTTGGCTGCGATGGCGGCCGATGCGGTGCAGATGGCTATTGTCGATGCCGTGATGAGTGCAACGGGACGCGCGGGAGTAGCCGCGCTGTCAGAGATGCTGGACAAGTAGTGAAGGAAGTTCGCCAATGAATCCGCAATGGAGCTCGGGACAACAGCAGAATTACCAGAACTATGCGCAGTACCCGATGGGCGGTCCCGTGCAGACGCGGCGGAATAATCAGATTGTTCCACAGGATCGCGACGGCGGGCTCGGGGCGGCCATCAGTACGGCTATTGGGTACCTGGCACTTATCTGGACGGTCTTTCTTGTCAACGAATTCATCTTTGGTGGGGCGCTGAACAACTTCGGTGTGCGCCCACGCGAAACCTCGACGCTGTGGGGAATTTTGACCGCACCGCTGCTGCACGCAGATTACGGGCACATTGTGGCGAACTCTCTGCCCGGGGCGTTGTTCGCCGGTTTGATTGCAATGTCGTCGAAGCGGCTATTTTGGCAGGTCACACTCTTGATTACGGTCGTTGGTGGCGGTCTGACCTGGCTGGTCGGCGGTGTAAATACCGTCCACATCGGTGCGTCCGGCCTGATTTACGGCTGGCTGGCGTTTTTGGTCGTACGCGGTTTCGTGAATCGTCGGGTGATGCAGATTATTTTGGGCGTGATTCTGGCATCGATGTATTCGGGTCTTATCTGGGGAGTGCTGCCAACACAGATGGCTGTTAGTTGGCAGATGCACCTCTTCGGTGGGCTTGCGGGCATCTGGGCTGCGGTGATGTTTAAGCGCGGTCGTGCACGTGGCTAAGAGTGCACGTCGCTAAGAGCCCGAGGTACGTGGCATCAGCTCCTGACGAAATCGGCCTAGAATAGGAGCTTCGGTGTTTGACCAACGATATGAGGAGTCCAGATAGCGGTGGGAGCAGGAGCAGAAACTCAGGCAGTCAATCAGCTGACAGCGCAGGATAGCGGCTTCCCCGACCGAACAGCGCCGATTGGCATCTTTGACTCCGGCGTCGGTGGGCTGACAGTGGCACGTGCCATCATGGATCAGCTGCCGCACGAGTCGATTATGTACATCGGCGATACTGCCAACGGCCCTTACGGCCCGTTGCGCATCGCCGAGGTTCGTCAGCACGCGGAAGCGATTGCCGATGAACTGGTTGCACGCGGCTGCAAGATGATTGTCATTGCCTGCAACACGGCTTCGGCCGCATTTTTGCGTGATGCCCGCGAGCGCTACCCAGTCCCAGTAGTCGAGGTCATTCTGCCCGCTGTGCGCCGTGCGGTCTCGACCACCAGGAATGGAAAAGTCGGCGTAATCGGTACCGCCGCCACAATTCGCTCTCGTGCCTACCAAGATCTCTTTGATGCAGTGCCTGGCGTGGATGTCTCTGCGGTCGACTGCCCGCGATTCGTGGACTTTGTCGAGCGAGGAATCACCTCTGGTCGCCAGATTCTGGGACTTGCGGAGGGCTACCTCGCGCCATTGCAGGCCGATGGTGTAGACACCCTCGTTCTGGGCTGCACCCATTATCCGCTGCTGTCTGGTGTGATTCAGCTGGCTATGGGGGAGGACGTCGCCCTAGTGTCGTCGGCGGAGGAGACGTCGAAGGATGTTCTGCGCATCCTCACAAAGACCGACATGCTCGCTGACCCGGAGAGTAATCCGAACCCTGTGCGCACATTCGAATCCACTGGAGATCCGCAAGTTTTTGCATCCCTGGCAAAGCGCTTCCTTGGGCCGGGTATTAGCCAGGTCACTATGCATTCCCAAATGTGACCTTTCTTATTAAATCCAGACACTCCATTGGTTTTTTGCTCGTTTTTGATCAATTACATGGCAAGCTTGAAGTATGCGATTGAAGGTTCTGGGATGTACAGGCAGCATGGGTGGCCCATCGGCGCCAGCATCTGGCTACCTCATTGAGCTGGATAACGGTCGAACCTTTGTCATTGATTTGGGTCCCGGTGTCCTCGCCGAATTGCAGAAGATCTCTGATCCTGCAGCTTGTGATTTGTTACTAACTCATGTGCACCCAGACCACACTGCAGACATTCCAGGGCTGCTCGTCTGGCGTCGCTTCCACCCGACAGCCCCGGCGAGTTCCCGGAATCTCCTGGTTGGCCCCGGAGACATTCACGACCGGATAGGCACCATGTGCAAAGCACTGGGAAGTGAAGAAGATGCCAACCTGGAAGACACTTTTGATCAGGTTGTGAGTAACCCCGGTGAGCCACTGTTAGTCGGTGGGGGCGAAGCGGACGGAGGCGCCGTCGTCACGCCGTATAACATGGTCCACCCGGTGCCAGCTGTTGGATATCGCATTGAAGCAGATGGTCTGACCATTGCGTACACCGGAGATACTGCGTGGACCGATGAATTGGTGGAGCTGGCGCGGGATGCGGATATCTTCATCTGTGAAGCCACATGGTGCAGCAACGAAGAGGGCACCCCACCGGATATGCACCTGACGGGCTACGAGGCCGGAAAGGCAGCGACGCTGGCGGGGGTTAAGAAGTTGGTGCTGACTCACATTCCGCCATACGCCGACGGTGAAGAAGCACTACGTGCTGCGAAGAGTACCTTTGCCGGTGACGTTGAATTGGCCTACCTGGGCATGGATCTAGGCGGCTAGTCTCAGCGACTACCGGGTTTCCGTACAGCTGTCGCACCGCTTTCGCGCCGGGCGGTAGGGTAGTTGGCATGACTACAGCTAATTCCGATTTTCGCCGTGCCGATGGACGCGCGGTTGATGAAATGCGCAAGGTGACCATCACTCGCGGCTTCACCGACAATCCGGCCGGTTCTGTGCTGGTTACTTTCGGTAATACGCGTGTAATGTGCACCGCTTCCGTCGAACAGTCGGTGCCACGATTCAAGCGTGACTCCGGCGAGGGCTGGTTGACCGCTGAGTACTCCATGCTGCCGGCCTCTACCCACGAGCGCATGCCCCGCGAGTCAATGCGCGGCAAGGTCAAGGGTCGCACTCACGAGATTTCCCGTCTGATCGGTCGCTCCTTGCGAGCTGCTATCGACTTGAAGGAACTCGGTGAGAACACCATCAACATCGACTGTGATGTTCTGCAGGCGGATGGTGGTACCCGAACCGCTTCCATCACCGGTGCGTACGTCGCGCTGGCTGATGCCCTGACCTACCTGCATGCAGCGGGTGCAGTTCCGGGCACCCCGCTGAAGGCACCAGTCGCAGCTGTTTCGGTTGGCATTATTGATGGCCGTGTCTGCCTGGATCTGCCTTACGAGGAGGACTCTCGCGCTGAGGTCGACCTCAACGTGGTGATGACCGCAGAGGGTAAGTTCGTCGAAATCCAGGGCACTGGCGAGGAAGGCACCTTTGACCGAGGTCAGCTGAATGACATGCTCGACTCGGCGGAAAAGGGTCTGCGTGAGCTCGTTGCCCTGCAGCAGGAAGTTCTGCGTGCGCCGTACCCGGGTGAGCTGCCGTGAAGCTCCTCGTCGCTACCCGAAATTCTAAAAAACTAGTCGAGCTCGACCGCATCCTGCGTGCGGCGGGTATTGATTCGGTGGAACTTCTTTCGCTTAGCGACGTCCCGGAGTACCCAGAGCGCCCCGAAACCGGTCGCACTTTTGCGGACAACGCCTACATCAAGGCTTTCGATGGTGCGACACACACCGGCTACGCGTGCTTGGCAGACGATTCGGGGCTCAGCGTCGATGAGCTAAACGGCATGCCGGGTGTGCTCTCGGCGCGCTGGTCCGGCACTCACGGTGACGATGTCGCTAACTACGAGCTGCTGCTCGCCCAGATGGGGGACTGCCCAGATGAGCGTCGTACGGCGTCCTTCCGTACCGCCTGCGCGTTGGTCGTCCCCGGTGTCAAGGAGGTGCCGTCCGCGCTTGCCGACGGCGGTTTCCCAGCCGTCCTCGATGAAGCCGGTAATCTGCTGCTGGTTGTGGAGGGGCGCTGGCCTGGCTCCATTCTGCGCGAACCTGTTGGGGACAATGGGTTCGGCTACGATCCGGTGTTCGCGCCCGCAGTTGGTGAGGGCAACGAAGCTGAGGGGGCCTTGTCTGCGGCACAAATGAGCGCCGAAGACAAGGACGCTTTTAGCCACAGGGGGCGTGCACTGCGTGCCTTGACTCCGGCGCTGAAAATTCTGGCTGAGGTTGAGGCTAAGGGGTAGCCCTCGGGCTGCCGAGAGCCCGCTACTTCAGCTGGAAAGCGGTCTCGACTTCCTCACGACGCTTCTTCTCGACGAAGAAGGAGAGGAACGGGACCACGCCACCGAGCGCGGTGATAATCCACTTTGCTGGTTCCCAGCGGGCCTTGGTACCCAGGTTTACGGTGGCAATGAGGAATGCCATGTAGCCGAAGCCGTGAATCTGGGCGGTGTAGAAGAACCACCGCGGCGCGTCGGCGGAGTTGTCGAGGATGAGGTACTTGTAAATCATCTCGGCACACAGCAAGAGCAGCATCACACCCGTGAAGTAGGCGGTGACGGAGAAGTACGTCAGTGCCTTCCTTACGCGCTCTTGACGATCTGGATTGATGTTGGTCACTAAAAGTCCTTTTCTCGAATAAGCAGTTATCGCCTAGGCGTTGGTGCCAGAATCCGTCGATTGTGTCTCATCCACACGCTGCACCTTTCGCGAGCCATCTGGGTTGGTCGGCAGGAATTCGTCTGGAATTTCCGTCATGACATCGTCTTTAGCCTCAAATGCGGCCTCGCTATTGCCGCTCAGGCGTTCGCGTTCGTACTCCATGTATTTGCGGTAGGCCCAAATAAAGAACAGGCCGAAAGCTGGCCACTGCAGTGCGTAGCCCAGGTTTTGGAATGAGCTGGTTGTGTTCCACCTGCTGAGCTGCCAGTAGGCGAGTGCAAGAGTGGCGCCGACTGCAAGAGCCAAGAAGATTAGTTGCACCACGCGGGTACGAGTGGGAATCTTCGCTGGCTTGTCAGTGGTATTGGAATGCTGTGAAGTGGACACATAACCACCATAGCTAGTCCGTGACCTGCCAAGCTAGCGCGCTCGCTGGATAGGCAGGGGATGGGACATTAGGAAATCTGCGGCAAACCCGTTAAAGTGTGTACAGTCCAAATGAGCTGTGAAAGTTCGTTGTGCCTGTAGGTGGCTAATAGGTAGTCCATGCTTACGGGGACTGTACGTAACTGTCACGGATTCGCGACGGGCGCCTGTGGCGGAATTGGCAGACGCGCTGGATTTAGGTTCCAGTGCCTTAGGGCGTGGGAGTTCAAGTCTCCCCAGGCGCACACATAAATACCCCGTGACTATGCAGGTCACGGGGTGTTTTCGTTCTCCAGCCCGCCAGATTTTTCGCCCTCATTACGCTGCGTGCCCAAAATCTGCCCCATTTCCCGCCCGAAGCTATTCCAAGGTCGCTAATCTCCCGTGCACGGTGTAGAACCATGACTATGAAAATTGTTGTCTGCGTCGTTTATCCCCGCTATCCGGATAACACTGAACCTCTCGGCGGGTTCGTCGAGTCCGAGGAGACCGCCCGCAAGATAGACGACTGGTGGCGTGCACAACCTGGCGACATGATTGGTACCTGGGAAGATTTCGAGGTCGAGGTCAATAGTCGCGACCAGATTCTCTACGGGGTATTTAGTGGTACGCCCGCCCACAAGATTGACGAGCCAGACTACTACGACCCTATATGTCACGGGGTGTACACCGACCGTAAGGTGGCTGAACACGCAGCTAAGCCGGAGACAATGTGGGAGGCCAACAACTGCCCGCCAAAGTTCGTGCTCCCGTTCCGTCTGGGCTGGAAATTTGACCGGTATTTCCCCGATGGAAAGCCGTGGCCGCCAGACCAGCTGTAGACCTGCGACAGTTTTCGCATCGGGAAGGGGAACGCAAGTCGGGGCAGTCGCACAGCGCGCGTGAGTGCCATTCTGGGAAACCTTTGTTCGCTCATTCCACTGCGTAGGGCAATCGAATCTGTCGATACAATGACGCTAATCGAATCGTATCTTGAATCGTAAGGTGGAAGCAGGGAGGCAACATGAGCATCTCGATGCATCTGGATGAGTACATGGCGCGTCGTGGCATAGTTCCCGACGACACTGTGGTCAACGATGATCCCTGCGCAATCTTCGACGGCAAGGTCGAGCGCGATGGTAAGTCGCAGCAGGACCTTGAAGAGTCAGAGCGGCGCTTAGAAGAAGCGGAGTCCACAATTCTGGATATGCTAGGCGATTAATCGAGGAAAGATTGAGCGTTCTCGGCGCCCATTGACACGCATTCCGGGTGTGATGTTCATCACCGATTGGGCATAAATTGGCTCGGTCTCCCGGGTTTTATTTTCCACCGCCGGCGCTGCCAGAGTGGTGAAGCGCAAGCAACTTCTCGACAGGGGAACACTGTTTCCTACCTGCGAAGTTCTTGCGCTTTCGACGCGTTGTACTCGCTGATTTCGCAGCCGTGTTCAGCCTCTCGTTTTGGGGCTACAAATTATCTTCGCGTTGATGGCGCCGCGAAACCGTGCGAGAAAAACATGATGGATTCCTCATGATTTATGGCATAGTGTCCTGGCAAGGATTTGGAAACAAAAGATGTTTTCATTTCGTACTCCACAAGACAAGGACCTCAGCCACGTGAAATACGAAAAACTCGCCACTTTGCAGACCAATGTCGTAACTGCTCCAGACCTGGGTACTTTTGCAGTCACTTTCGCCGGTCAATCGCAACCATGGCTGGACACTCTCTCCAGCGTCATGGCCAGTGGCAACTCAAAGAAACTACGGGAAGTTTTCACTCGCGCTGAGGAACTGCTCGCACCGCTTGACGACGATCTCATCGGCCAGCTTCCCGCAGGTTTCGACCCCTTCGGCTGGGCAATCTCACTCGTTACAGACGAGCCATTTACCGGAGATACAACCAACCCTGCGGTCAGCGTCCCGGGCATCGTCTTGGCACAGTTGGGCATTGTCGAGTTGCTGGAAAAGCAGGGAATTAATATCACCGAAGCGGTAGCGGTAACCGGTCATTCGCAAGGTGTTCTTGCCGCTGAGATTGTCGCTCGCCCAGAGAAGGCAGCAGAGCTTCTGGCGCTAGCTCGCCTCATCGGTGTGGCGTGTGCGCGCGGAAGCCGAGTAGCCAGATTTGGGCGCGCGCCGATGATGAGTATCTCTGGCCTGACGGTCGAGGAGTTGGAGCCTTTCCTCCCCCAGGGCTGTGTCATCGGTCTGAAGAATACGCAGACTACCAGCGTAGTTATCGGCAAGCAGGATGAACTAGACCAGCTGGCAGAGCAGCTCACAACGCAGCAGCCGAAGGGTCGGAAAGTCGAATGTACAGTTCTGCCAGTTAGTGGCGCATTCCATCACCCAGCGCTGGTACCTGCTGTGGCATGGGTAGTGGAGCGAGCTGAGCGCATTGGGCTAGATGCGGAAACGGCGGACCGGCTTGCGCGTGCAATCTTGGTTGACCCCAGTGACTGGAGCGCCGAGGTACGGGGGCTCATCGACCAAGGAGCAACCACCATTTTGGATTTGGGGCCGAACACAGGCGTCGTCAAGCTGACAGAACGTAACGCTGAAGGCTATGGCGTGGCGGTGATTCCTGCGGCGACAGCTGCGGGTAGGGGCGTCCTGTCTGAGAGCGACATTGAGCATCCGACATCGTGGCTGGAGTTTGCGCCGCGTCTGGTCACTGGAGACAAGCCCCGTGTCGAGACGAAGTTCACCAAGTTGACCGGGCGCTCGCCAATTCTGCTCGGCGGTATGACCCCGACAACCGTTGACCCTGAGATCGTGGCGGCTGCTGCGAATGCGGGGTTCTGGGCGGAGCTGGCCGGTGGCGGCCAAGTCACGCCGGAAATCTTCGAGGCTAATGTGGCGCGACTCTCCGATCTGCTCGAGGAGGGGCGCAGTGCACAGTTCAACACCATGTTTTTGGATCCGTACCTGTGGGGTTTGCACATTGGAAGCCGCCGTTTGCTCCCGCGCGCAGTGGCAGCGGGGCGACCGATTGATGGAGTCACCATCTCCGCGGGAATCCCCGAGGTGGACGAGGCAGTTGAGCTAGTAAAGCAGCTGCGTGAGGGCGGGATTCCGCATATCTCCTTCAAACCGGGCACAATCGCACAAATCGAGTCGGTGCTCGAAATTGCAGACACCTTGGCGCAGCAGGGCACACCGTATCCAATCATCATGCAGGTTGAAGGTGGGCGTGCCGGCGGCCACCATTCCTGGGAAGACCTCGATGACCTGCTAATTAACACCTACGCAAAGATCCGCAAGCGAGATGTGGTGCTTGCTGTTGGCGGCGGTATCGGCAAGCCAGAACAGGCCCGTGATTATCTGATGGGCACGTGGTCGACACGGTACGGATTGGCGCCGATGCCGGTCGATGCTGTCATCATCGGCACAGCTGCGATGGCAGCCAAGGAGTCGACCGCCTCTGAGTCCGTGAAACAGATGCTGGTCGACACCGTCGGCACTGACAACTGGATTCCCGCTGGTAGCGCCATGGATGGCATGGCGTCGGGGCGCAGCCAGTTGGGTGCTGATATCCACGAAATTGATAACGCCGCAGCACGCGCAGGCAGATTGCTTGACGAAGTCGCAGGTGACCTCACTAAGGTGACTGAACGACGCGCAGAGATCATCGAGGCGATTAACGCCACCGCGAAGCCGTACTTCGGAGATGTCAGCACCATGACGTATGCCGAGGTGCTGAACCGCTATCTCGAACTGTGTGCGCCCGAAGGGACGTTCCTCGATCCAACGTGGTCGACGCGCTTCGTCGCACTCGTCGACCGCGTAGAGGCACGACTGAATGCAGTCGACGCGGGCACGTTTGACGCGCTTGCCGACGGCGACAGCTTGCGCACCCAGCCGCAGAACGAAATCTCGCGACTGTCCGGCCTGCTGGATCTGGATACCCAGCTCCACCCAGCAGATGTCACCTTCTTTATCTCTGAGCTCTGCCGCACACCTGGCAAACCTGTGCCATTCGTTCCGGTTATCGATGATGAGGTTCGTCGCTGGTGGCGATCGGACTCCCTATGGCAGGCGCATGACTCTCGCTACGATGCGGACCAAGTCTGCATCATCCCAGGGCCGCAGGCTGTTTCGGGCATTACCCGCGCGAATGAGCCAGTAGCGGAAATTCTGGGTCGGTTTGAAAAAGCTACTGCACAGGCATTGACGGATACCGGCTACCTGCCGGAGGCACCTGTTGACGCCCTCAGCCGGATGCTCGCAGCACCTGTGATTTGGTGGGCTGGCCGACAGCAGCCGAATCCGGCGCTGGCACTTGGCGCGGAACATGAGTGGGTATGTGTATCTGATGCAAGTGATGTCTCTCGTTCGCAACGCCTGGAACACTCAGGAACCGGTGCCATTTTGGAGACCATTGGAGCTGATGGCAGCAATGATGAGAGTGGGGAGGAGCTCGTCTGGGCACAGCTGACCGTTCCGCTGCCCGATGCTGCGGGTGAGAATACGAAACTGCGAATTCGCCTGTGCCAGAGTGCAGCGGTGGGCGCAGTGCCCGTCGTCAAGCACGAGGATGCGGCAGCCGCGATGCGGGAGCTGACGCGAATCGCGGCTGGCGGTGAGCTTGCAAACATCGTCGATGGGGTCGCGGAGTGGGAATCCGAGTGGGATCCGATGGCGATGGCTGACTACGATGCGGTCACTATTGCAGCTGCCGGCGATGAGTCGCAGGCGACGGTGCCGGACGCGTTGGTCGGGCATGCTTGGCCAGCGATTTTTGCGGCAGTCGCGCAGGCGCGTACTGAGACCGGCATTGATGTTGTTGAGGGCATGCTCGCGCTTGTTCACCTTGAGCATCACATTCGTATGATTGGGGCTCTGCCTCAGGAAACCACAACGTTGCGGATTAGTGCGCGTGTCGACGAGGTCGTTGATACGGACTTAGGGCGACTAGTTGTGGTGCGCGCGGAGGTTCGTGATGGCGATACGCTGCTCGCCACCTTGAGTGAACGCTTTGCCATTCGTGGCCGAAACGGCGGCGAGACAGCGCGGACCAATACTGTGCCATTTCCAACGGTCACGGATACGCCACGGAGTTTCCGCGGTGCCTTGACCGTGGAAGCGCCTAAGGCGATGGAGCCATTTAGCTGTGTCACAGGCGATCGCAATCCTATCCACGTCGATTCCCGGGCAGCAGCGCTAGCTGGTCTACCAGGGGTTATTGTCCATGGAATGTGGCTGTCGGCGATGGCCGAGCATGCGGCTGTTGCCACGTCGGATGCCGGCATTGGCAATCGGGTGATTGAGTTCACTGCGACTATGCTGAGTCCGGTTCTACCTGGCCAGGAAGTGAAGTTCTCTGTCGAACGCCGTGGTTTTGATGACCGTCCAGGCGCCGGTGAAGTCCGTGAAGTCACGGCCACAGTAGAGGGCGAGCTGGTACTGACTGCCACTGCTGTAATTGCCGCACCGACGACCGCATATGTCTTCCCTGGCCAGGGGATTCAATCACAGGGGATGGGGCTGTCTGCTCGGACTCGCAGCGTAGCGGCCCGCCGCGTGTGGGACCAGGCTGATGCGATGACCCGAGAGAAGCTTGGCTTTTCCGTACTGGCTATTGTCCGGGACAACCCGGTAGAGGTGGTCGTGGATGGTGTGCGCTATTTCCACCCAGAAGGTGTCCTGAATCTGACTCAGTTCACCCAGGTTGCGATGGCGACGTTGGGGCTGGCGCAGGTTGCGGAGCTCCGTGAAGCAGGGCTGCTGGATGAAACAGCTCACTTTGCGGGACACTCTGTCGGTGAGTACAACGCGCTGGCGGCTTTCGCTGGTGCGCTTGACGCAGATGCCGTGTTGGAGGTTGTCTACCGCCGCGGTTTGACCATGCATGAACTGGTCGAACGTGATGAGCAGGGGAGGTCCAACTATGGTTTGTGCGCCCTGCGTCCGGACAAGATTGGCGTAGGCGAGGACGAGGTCACCGAGTTTGTTAATCGGTTGTCGCAGGAAACCGGTGAGTTCCTCGAAGTCGTAAATCTCAACCTGGCAGGCAAGCAGTACGCCGTCGCCGGCACCGTCGCGGGCCTTGCGGCACTGGCTGAACAGTGCGAGCGACGCAGCTCGGACGGCAAGGGATACGTGCGTATCCCAGGTATTGATGTGCCATTCCACTCCAGTGTCCTACGCGACGGTGTGGATTCCTTCCGTAAACACCTGGAGCGGCTGCTGCCAGCGGAAATCGCTCCAGAACGCCTGGTGGGACGCTATATCCCGAATCTCACCGCGACCTCTTTTGAACTGACCGAGAAGTTCGTCCGCCAGATGGCTGCAGTCGTCGACTCAGACATTCTGGAAAACATCCTTGCCGATTTCGATTCTGCCGCTGAAAACCCGGCACGTCTGGCTCGCATGTTGCTGGTCGAGCTGCTGGCCTGGCAATTCTGCTCACCGGTGAGGTGGATCGAAACGCAGGATCTGCTGCTTGAGGATCTCGGTGTCAGCCGCATTATTGAAGTCGGTGTAGGTACAGCGCCCACACTGGCAAACCTGGCTGCCCGTACCTGCCAGCTGCCCCGTCACCGTAGCCGTGACATTCGAGTGCTCAATCTCGAACGTGATGCTGATGCAGTGTTTATGCGCGACCAAATTCAGCCGGAAAAGACTGAGCCCGCGTCGGAGGTGGCACCGGAGCAGGACGCGGCGCAGGCTCTATCTGGAGCAGCAGGAGCAGCGGGAGCAGCAGGAGCAGCGGAGCCGGCAGTATCTGTCGACCAACTCGCGGCGACCGAACAGGCAACCACGATCACGAGTGCTGCCACTCCGGCTGCCGAAGTTGCTGATATCGCAGTCAGCCCGGCAGAAGCGTTGGAAGTTCTTATTTGCCAATGGACGAAGGTACGTCCCGACCAGCTCGGTGCCGCCGACTCCATTGAGACTCTGGTCGATGGAGTCTCATCTCGACGCAATCAACTGCTGCTCGATCTCGGAGTCGAATTCGACCTCGGTTCAATCGAAGGGGCCGCAGATGCGGAACTGGCTGATCTAAAGGACAAGATTGATAGCTTGGCCAGTGGATATTCCGCATTCGGCCCGATTCTCTCCGAAGCCATTGCCGACGGTATTCGCCGGATTACCGGTCCTGCCGGTGCAGGCGCGAATTACATCGATGACTATGTGGCCGATGAATGGCAGCTCGGCAAGGGGTGGGCAACCGCAGTTAGCGCCGAGATCATGCTCGGTACTCGCGAGGGCGCATCCCTGCGCGGTGGTGATCTTGCGCATCTGGCGCCGGCCGCCCCAACCAGTACTGCTGAACTCAACCAGCTGATCGATGAAGCAATCCTTGCGGTCGCCGCGCAGCGAGGTGTATCTGTCGCTAAGCCGTCGGCAAGCGACAGTAGCGCTGGAATGGTCGACTCGGCTGCACTCACTGAGTTTGCAGATAAACTGACAGGCCAGCAAGGTATTCTTGCCACCGCTGCACGCACGATTCTGGAGCAACTCGGCCACGAGATTACCGGTGCCATTGACTTCGATGCCGAAGACGCCGACAGCAACCTGGTAAATCTCGTCACTGCTGAACTCGGTGCGGACTGGCCGAAGCTGGTCACCCCGACGTTTACGCCCACCAAGGCAGTGCTTCTCGACGACCGCTGGGCCACCTCCCGCGATGACCTAGCACGCCTCTGGGCAGCCACTGATGAAGACGTGGCTGACACCGCGCCGGGCAGTATCCACGAAACCGCAGTCGAGCAGGCACAGTGGTGGGCTGCCAAGGCAGACGAGGCAGGGCGGGCACAGTTGGCGAGTATCTACCGACAGCTGTCGGATGAGGCCATCACGAATGTGGATGAACTGCCGATGAATGCCGACATCGCTGTTGTTACCGGTGCATCGCCAAATTCGATTGGCTCCGCCGTAACTGCACAGTTGTTGTCTCAGGGCGCAACCGTTGTTGTCACTACCTCACGCCTGGGACATGAGCGCCTGAGCTTCTACAAGCAGCTCTACCGTATGCATGCGCAGGGCGAGGCGAAGCTGTGGGTGGTACCGGCGAACCTGTCCAGCTTCCAGGACCTGGATTCCCTTATCGACTGGATCGGAACCGAGCAGACTACGACGATTGGTGCGGAAGTGGTCGTGACCAAGCCCGCGCTGTCACCGACGCTGCTATTCCCGTTCGCGGCGCCTACGGTCTCAGGTTCGCTTGCCGACGCCGGTCCTGCGTCCGAGACCCAAATGCGTCTGCTTCTGTGGTCGGTGGAACGACTCATCGCAGGGATATCAGCACTCGGCGGGGACAATAATCTGCAGCATCGTTTGCATGTGGTGCTGCCGGGTTCACCGAACCGTGGTCGCTTCGGCGGTGATGGTGCCTATGGTGAAGCCAAGGCCGCACTCGACGCCGTGGTGGCGCGCTGGAATGTGGAGGACGCTTGGCGCACCCGCACCACTCTGGCTCATGCACAGATTGGTTGGGTTCGAGGCACCAACCTGATGGGTGGAAACGACCCATTGGTTGCTGCAGTGGAAGCAAAGGGAGTACGCACCTTCTCCACCGAAGAAATGGCAGCTGAACTCATTGAGCTCGCGAGCTCGGAGGCTCGGAAGAAGGCACAAACCCGCCCGATTCAGGCCGATCTCACCGGCGGATTGGGTGACGTCGACCTCAACATTGCGCAATTGGCGCAGGAGGCTGCACAGGCGGCTGCCCCAGCAGCTCAAAACTCTGAGATCTCTAGCGGGGCGCGTTCGCAGGAGCCGTCGTCAAGCCGTGTTCTGAGCGGTCTGCCAAGCCCACGCCGACCAATTGCGCAGACAACACCGACCTTTGGTGACATCGCAGCGGCTCCGGAGGACATGGTGGTCATTGTGGGCGCCGGTGAGCTTGGGCCGTACGGTTCTTCCCGGACGCGCTTTGAGGCTGAAGTCGATGATATTTCTGCAGCAGGAATTGTGGAATTAGCCTGGTCAATGGGGCTGATTTCCTATGAGGGTGGCTGGCGCGATGCCGACGGGCAACCGTTGGCAGAAAGCGACATTGCTACGCGCTACCGCGATGAAGTACTGGCGCGAGTTGGTGTGCGTCGTTACGCCGATGATGGCGATTTGGTTGACAATACGATGACTGAGCTGACCACGGTCTACCTGGATCGTGCGTTGAGCTTTGCTGTGCGTGACCGCGCGGCAGCGGAGACTTTTGTCAGTTCCAACCCGGACAACACCACTGCGAGCTTCGATGCCGAGACAGGGCAGTGGCTTGTGACACGGGCCGCTGGCACGCCAGTTCAGGTTCCACGCCGAATGGCGATGAGCCGCTATGTTGGCGGTCAAATTCCGCAGGGCTTTGACCCGGCACGCTACGGTATTCCGGCAGACATGATGGACAATCTGGACCGCGTGAGCTTGTGGAACATCGTCTGTACTGTTGATGCGTTCCTGTCATCGGGCTTTAGCCCAGCGCAACTGCTGGAAGCGGTCAACCCGGCGCGAGTGTCGTCGACACAGGGCACAGGTATTGGTGCGATGGAGTCGCTGCGCAGTCTTTACATCGACGGTCTGCTGGGGCAACCGCGAGCCAATGACGTCCTGCAAGAGGCATTGCCAAATGTTATTGCCGCCCATGTTATGCAGTCGTATGTCGGTGGCTACGGGCAGATGATTCACCCTGTGGCAGCCTGTGCGACGGCAGCGGTGTCGGTGGAGGAGGGCGTCGACAAGATTGCCCTGGGTAAGGCAGATTTTGTTGTCGCGGGTGGCTTTGATGACCTATCCACAGAGGGAATCACAGGTTTCGGCGACATGGCCGCCACAGCTGACTCCGCCACCATGGAAAACAAAGGCATCGAGCATGAGTACTTCTCCAGGCCGAACGATCGTCGACGCGGAGGTTTTGTGGAATCGCAAGGCGGTGGCACGGTGCTGTTGGCTCGCGGAGACATCGCCCGTGACATGGGGCTCCCCGTGCTCGGTGTCGTCGCATACGCCCAGTCCTTCGCCGACGGCGCGCACACATCCATTCCGGCGCCGGGTTTGGGCGCGCTAGCGGCCGCTCAGGGCGGCGAGAAGTCTCGGTTGGCTCGCGCCCTTGCAGCACTCGATGTCACTGCGGATCAGGTCGCGGTGTTGTCCAAGCACGACACCTCGACCAATGCCAACGACCCAAATGAGTCCGAACTGCATGAACGCATTGCAGATGAACTCGGTCGCGAGCGCTCTAACCCGCTGTTGGTGGTCTCTCAGAAATCGCTGACGGGACACGCTAAGGGTGGTGCTGCAGCGTTCCAGATCATTGGTCTGACCCAGGTGTTGCGCAGCGGCATTGTGCCAGGTAATCGATCGCTGGACTGCGTCGATCCCGCATTGGCTGAGCATTCGCGTCTGGTATGGCCAACGAAGGCAGTCAATTTCGGCAATACGTTGCCGCTGAAGGCTGGCTTTGTTACCTCGCTCGGGTTCGGACATGTCTCGGCACTGGTGGCAGTCGTCCACCCGGAAGCTTTCTACCAAGCGATAGTGCAGCACGATGGCGATGAGGCTGCGGAGCGTTGGCGGTCCGCGGCGCACAACCGCGAAGCGGCTGGTCTGCGTCGCATTGATGAGGCTATTTACGGTGGGGAAGCTCTCTACGAGCGTCCACACGAGCGAAACCTCGCGGACGGTGGTCGGTTCGGTTCACCTGCTGCATTGGAAAAGGCAGTTCTGCTTTCCGACGGCGCCCGTCTAATCGATGGTGTCCTCCAGCCATGATTGGCGTAGACCTCGTCTATATTCCGGGCTTCGAAGAGCAGCTGAATATGCCAGGAAGTCAGTTCGCGCAGGCTGTTTTCACACCTGCGGAGCTACTGGTAGCTAGGCGCCGCGGAGCAGTCGGCGGCGCGCTGGCGCGTCACTTAGCGGGCCGCTGGGCTGCGAAGGAAGCCTTCATCAAGGCCTGGTCGCAGACTCTCTTCGGCAGCCAACCGCCGATTGCGCGAGATCAGCTGGACTGGCGGGAAATAGAGCTGCAGCCGGATGCCTACGGTCGCGTGAGCATCAGTCTCCACGGGGCTGTGAGCCGCCATTTCCACAATCAGGAGTGGCAGCTGGGGCCGTCGTTAAGCATCTCGCACGACGGCGACTACGCAATCGCCGTCGTACGCCTGGACTAGTCCGGCACCGCGCTAATCGACGGACTTCTGACGGCGACCGACCAGGATGCCGGCACCGAAGATTAGCGCGCCCAGGATTGCGCCGGTTCCGGCGACTGCGGCGGTTTGGAGCGGGGAGTTGGTCGCGGCCTGCTGAGTCTGCACATCAACTTCGTCGAGGCCATTGCCGGAAGCGTTGGACTTTGCGGAAGCCTTGCCAGATGCCTTGGAGGAGCCGCTGGCCTTGGACTCTCCGGTCTTGGAGGCACCGGTCTTCACAGCTTCTTCGCGTTCCTTGGCGGAGCCGCCGACGCTGAGGTCCGTGGCCGTGTCCTGGCTGCGGTCGGAGGAACCGTGAGCAGCAAAGGTGTAGAGCGCGCAGTCATTTTCGACGCAGTTGGCGGCCGAGGTGACGGCCTCGACATTGAGCGTTGTAGAGAAGCTGCCGTCGGAGGACATCTGGGAGGTGCGCACAAACTCAGCGGCGGAGAAAGCATCAGCGTTGGTGGTGGAGAACTTGTTCTTCTCAGCCACTGCGACGTAGATGCCGTTGCCGCTGGTCTTGAATCCGCTGCCGGAGACAGTAATTGCGGTGCTGCCCGATGGGTTCAGTTCCGTGGTGGAGAGGCTTACCGACGGGGTGCCGGTCGAGGAGCTGCTGCCGTTGGAGCTGCTGGAGCCACTGGAAGCGCTGGTGCTACTCGTTCCACTAGACCCTGTGCTGCCACTGGTGCCGGAGCTTGCGCTGCCTGCGGACTGTGAGGAGCCACCGCCGGAGGGCAGGGTAGCGTCCTGCTTGGCAGCTCCGCCGGCAAACGATACCGCGGTCGCCGTGTCCTGGCTGCGGTCGGAAGAACCGTGAGCAGCAATGGTGTAGACCGAGCAAGCGTTCTGCATGCAGTCTGCCGTGCCGAACTTCGCGCTGACCGGAAGATCCACGCTGAAGCTGCCGTCGGACTTCAAGTTGCCGCGAGAGGTAGACACAAACTGGGTATCCGGGCCGAAGGAATCGGCGTTGGTCACATCCATCTGGTCATTTTGCGCGATACCGACGTAGATGCCCGGTCCAGAGGTCTTGAATCCCTTGCCTTCGACTCGAATGGTGTCGCCGCTCGGGTTCAAGTCTGAGGTCTTGGACAGGCTCACCGATGCGTTACCCCGTGACTGCGACGGTGACTGCGAGCCCGACTGTGACTGGGAGCCCGAACCGGTGCTCTGGCCACCGCTCGGTGCCGCGCTGGTGGAACCCTGTGATTGAGCAGCCTGGGAAGTAGCACCCGCCTTGAAGGTGATGGGGACCCACTGGTCATTGCTGCGGTCAGAAAGATTAGGGAACGCAGTAAAGGAGGCTACGTAGCACTGGGTGGAGGTGCAGTCGACATCGCCAAAGCTGGTCGCGACCTTCATCTCCTGCGTAAAACTTCCGTCAGCGCCGACTGTCACCTTGGCCGCTTCGCCGTAGGTCGAAGGGTAGCCCGACTTTGGCTTCTCGATTGTCTGGGCCAGGTAAATATTTGCGTTAGCGGGGTAGCCGACTCCCTTGATGGTCACGGTGGCGCCGTCGGACAGATCGGTGGCAGGGGTCACAGAGAGCTGGCGCTCAGACTGATCGGTGCTACCGCCGAGAAGGTCGCCGATGCCGGGGAGCGAACCGCCGAGCTGTCCAATCGATGGCAGTGACTGTGCCGATGCGGGGACTGCGGGTAGGAACCCCGTACTCACTACGATTGCCGAAGCTAGAACAATAGAGCGGGGAAGCAGGCTCCGTCGGAAAGCGCCCTGCGTCGTGGACATGTGAACCTCTGATTCTGTTTGGGAGTTCCGGCGCAGGCGCGGCGAAAAACAGGGAACCCCACCGCGCTGACCAGAGTAAAGCTATAACTAAGGCAAGCCTACCCTCCGTGTATTGGTAAGGGCAATAAATGCCCCTGCCGAGGTGGGCGAGGGGCGCTCTCTAGTCTGTTGCCTCCGCGACGCTCATGAGATAAGAGATTGTCATGCGTTTGATTTCCTGCACCGTCAGCTCGTAATGAGCTTCCCGCTCAGCATCGCTTCCCGGATGGTCCACCGCATAATTCAGCAGGGCGTACGTGGCGTTAATCATGAGGTCGGAGATGAAGTTCAGTTCCGCATCGCTTGACGACGGCACCAGCGGGCGCAGCACCTTTGAAATCTCGGTGACCAGGCGTGACTTCGTATCTTCTGCGGTTGCGCGTGTGGCGGGCGTTGATTGAACAGCCAGCCATACGGCTCTTCTGGAAACGTCCTCGCGCCAGAGTTTTGCCAGGTGATCGATGAACTCCGAGAGAAACTCCGGCCATTTCAAGGTGGGGACTGTTTCGCCGAAGCGTGAGACTTCCTCGATGACGGCCTCGGTGTCCTGACGGTCGAGCTCGCAGATCATCACATACTTGTTTGCGAAGAATTGGTAGAGCGTGCCAATGGGGATATCTGCGATGCGAGCGACTTCGTCGAAAGTGAAAGACTCAAACCCGTGCTCGATGAGCACTGTGCGTGCCGAGCTGAGCATGCGTGCGTACCGCTCTCGGCTGCGTTGCTGAGCCGGAGTGCGACGGGGACGAAGAATATTCGGTGCGTCCTGGGATTGAGTCACTACTACGAAACCGTCTAATCGGGATGATGTGGGAGGAGAGTTTGGGGCCAGGGTCAAAGTAGGCCTTGCGGCTAGTTAGCTTTCGGAAGCCTGTGATTCCACGCCCAAGTCACGCAGTACGCGCTGGACGTGCCCCTTGGCGCGAACGTTGTACCAGGCCTTTTCAATTTCTCCTTCGGCATTAACCAGGAAAGTCGAGCGGATGACGCCCTGGACAATCTTGCCGTAGTTCTTCTTCTCGCCGAAAGCGCCGAATGCGGTCATGGTTTCCTTGTCCGGATCGGACAGAAGGGTGAAGTTTAAGCCGTGGTCCTCGCGGAACTTTGCGAGTTTCGCCGGCTTGTCCGGAGAAATACCTACGACAGGAATGCCGGCATCGTTCAGGGCAGCGGATTCATCGCGGAAGTCGCATGCCTCAGTGGTGCAACCTGGGGTGTTGGCCCGCGGGTAGAAGTAAATCAGCACGGGCTTGCCCGCGTAGTCCGACAGAGAAACCTGCTCTTCGGCGTCGTTGAGAAGAGTAAACGCTGGGGCAGGGTCGCCAGCTTCCAGACGGATGTTGTTCTGGCCGTATTCTTTGTCGCTGGAGGAAGAAGTAGTCATGGCTTCATCGTATCGACTCTGGAGCGGTGCGTGTCGACTCTGAAGCAATGCGTTGAGTTTTTCCCCGTGCTCGCCCACGTTGCTGTAGTGGAAGTGTTAGTCTTTTAGGCGAACAATCACTTTAGATATTCAACTTTTTAGGGAGTTTACGTGGCTCGCAGCATTGAAGATATCCAGCGCGATATTGAGCGTAACCGTAACCAGCTCGCCCGTACTCTGGATGAGCTAACCGTGCGAACGAATCCGAAGAACGTTGCGGATGACGCAAAGACCCGTGTTTTCGATGCTCTGAATGAGCCGAAGGTGCAGGCAGCACTGGGCGTCGTTGCCGCACTTGTTGTTGGTGGCATCGCAATGGGCATTCGTCGCAACCGCAATCGCAGCAAGGAAATTGACCGCATTCGCGAGATGATTGAGACTGCTGCTAAATAGTTTTTCGGTAATTAGCGCACGCGCTTCGGGTGGTTGCCTGGGGTCGTGCGCTTTTGCGTATCTAACCCTTGTTTGAGTCAGGCGTGGGGTGCGAGCGAGGGTTGCAAGTTGGCGCCTACGCTGGGTTAAGTAGCAAAAAGTGTGTCTGACTTTCAGCATTACTGCTGATTAGGCTGGGTAAATCGGGCGGATATAAGCA
>NZ_JASPJI010000024.1:0-37983 GCF_030232285.1 Corynebacterium sp. MSK047
AACCTCGGCATCCAAAAAGGCTGGATCAAATAACCGCAACACGCCCGGAAAAGACACACTTTTCTTTACTTAACCCCACTTGTCGGCGGTTTCCTGTGATCTATCGATGTTTTTCGGCACTTATCCCCGCGATATTGGCCAGGCCATTTCACCTATCGATGAGCTATTCACTTATGGCCACGCTGCAGCGCATCGATAGGTGAATACCTTGGCCACAAGTGGTCGCGTTCGCTGGTCTGGAAGAATACTGTGCATGAGCGATGCAGACGACACGCGAGTGCCACCACAGACAACACGAGAACCGCTAGAAACACCAGCACCAGAAACCCGAGAAACCCCAGCGCCAATGGGCGTGTGGGACTCCTTCCGGTTCGCAGTTTCTTCACCGAAGCGCCTGCGCACCGAGCTGCTGGCCGGCGCGGCGGTGTCGTTCGCGCTGATCCCCGAGGTTATTTCGTTTTCCATCTTGGCGGGCGTGGACCCGGCGGTGGGGCTGTTTAGCTCGGTGATTATGGCCATCGTGATTGCCTTTACGGGTGGTCGCCCGGCCATGATTACTGCTGCCGCTGGTTCGGTTGCGCTCGTCGTCGCGCCGCTGTCGCGGACGTACGGGATGGATTACCTCATTCCAACGGTGCTGCTCGCGGGTGTGTTGCAGATTGCTTTTGCGGCGCTGGGTATCGCTAAGCTGCAGCGTTTCATTCCGCGCGCGGTCATGATTGGCTTTGTCAACGCGCTGGGCATCCTCATTTTCACTGCGCAGCTCGAGCATCTCATCGATGTGCCCTGGTTGGTGTATCCGCTGGTCGCTTTGGGTATTGCGATTATGGTGTTCCTGCCCCGCGTGTTCACCGCGATTCCGGCTCCGCTGGTGACTGTGCTCGTCGTCACGCTTGTTGCGGTGTTGGCGGATTGGCGCGTGCCGAACGTGAGCGATATGGGCGAGCTCCCGGAATCCCTCCCGCAGCTGCTGATCCCGAATGTGCCCCTGAGCTGGGAGACTCTGCAGCTGATTGCGCCGTATTCGGTGGGCGTGGCGATTGTCGGCATCATGGAATCGCTGATGACGGCGAAGCTCGTGGACGACATCACGGATACGCATTCGGACAAGACCCGCGAGACGTGGGGGCTGGGTGTGGCGAACATCGCGGGCGGTTTCTTCGGCGGCATCGCTGGCTGCGCGATGATTGGTCAGACGATGGTGGGTGTGAAGGAATCGTCGGGACGCACTCGCTTGACGACGCTCTTTTCCGGTGTCTTCCTGCTCATTCTGGTCCTTCTGCTCAGTTCCGCAGTTGGTGTGATTCCGATGGCAGCGCTGGTTGCGGTGATGGTCGTGGTGTCGGTGGACACGGTCGATTGGCGCTCGATCTCCCCGCGGACGTTGCGCCTGATGCCGCGTTCGGAGACGGCGGTGATGCTGGTGACGGTCATCGCCACGCTGGCGACGGATAACCTCGCCATCGGCGTGATTTCGGGTGTGGTCGTGGCGTCGCTGATGTTCGCGCGCCGTGTCGCTCACCTGGTCAGGATTGAAGTGCTTGACGACGACCCCAGCGCCCACTCCCGGACGTACAAGGTGCGGGGGCAGTTGTTCTTCGCCTCCAGTAACGACTTGGTGTACCAGTTCGACTACACCGATCCTGCGCAGCGGATTGTCATCGATATGTCGGAGGCTGAGATTTGGGATGCCTCCACGGTGGCGGCATTGGATTCGGTGCGGGTCAAGTTTGCTGACCGGGGCAAAGAGGTAGAAATTATCGGCTTGGAGGGGCCGAGTAAGCAGCGTCTGGATGCGCTGTCGGGGAAGTTGTAGAAATCCCAATCCGGGGTATGCCTTACACTTGGTTGCAAAGCCGGATGCGGCGCGGGGAAAAAGTTTTCCGTGCCAGTTTTGTCAGGTTTTAACTTATGTCCGATACCTGGGAGGGTGCGTACACCATGGCCGTGGATTCCTTCGATGTTCAGCAGTTGGCGGCACACAAGGATGAGTTTGCGAAGGCATATGAGGAACTGAAGTCCCGTAACCTCGCACTGAATTTGACTCGTGGTAAGCCGTCGTCGGAGCAGCTTGATTTCGCAAACGCCCTGCTGGGTCTCCCTGCGCCGGATTATATTTCGGCTTCTGGGGAGGATGTCCGCAATTACGGCAACGCCAAGGGCATTACTGATATCCGCGCTATCTGGGCGGAGTTGTTGGATCTGCCGGTGGAAAACGTCCTGGCACAGGATGCTTCCAGCCTGAATATCCAGTTTGACCTGATTTCGTGGGCCATGCAGTTTGGCAACGTGGACTCGGAGCGCCCGTGGAACGAGGAGCCGGTGCTGAAGTGGCTGTGCCCGGTTCCGGGGTATGACCGGCACTTTTCCATTACGCAGCACTTCGGCATTGAGATGATCCAGGTGCCGCTGAACGAAGACGGTCCGGATATGGATGTCGTGGAGAAGCTGGTTGCCTCTGACCCGCAGATTAAGGGCATGTGGAATGTCCCGATGTTCTCGAACCCGACGGGCGTGACCTACAGCGCTGAGGTCTGCCGCCGTCTGGTCCAGATGGAAACCGCTGCTCCGGATTTCCGTCTGATGTGGGATAACGCCTACATGGTTCACACGCTGACGGATGAGTTCCCGGAGATTCACAACGTCATTAAGTGGGCGGAAGAGGCGGGCAATCCGAACCGCGTGTGGGCATTCGGCTCGACCTCGAAGATTACCTTCGCTGGTGCCGGCGTTGCTTTCTACGCTTCTTCGGATGCCAACTTGGAGGATTACCTCAAGCACGCTGGTATCCGCGGCATTGGCCCGAACAAGGTCAACCAGCTGGCTCACGCCAAGTTCTTCGGTGACGCGGAGGGTGTGCGCGAGCAGATGCGCCGTCATGCAGGGTCGCTGGCTCCGAAGTTTGAGAAGGTTCTGCAGATTCTGGATGAGCGCCTGACGGAGTACGGCGTGGCAGAGTGGTCGAAGCCGACCGGCGGTTACTTCATCAACCTCGACGTGGTTGATGGCACCGCTCGTCGCGTGGTGGAGCTGGCAAAGGAGGCCGGCATTGCGCTGACCGGTTCGGGTTCTTCCTTCCCGCTGAAGCAGGATCCGAATGACCGCAACATCCGCCTGGCACCGTCGCTGCCTCCGATGGAAGAGCTCGAGGTTGCTATGGACGGCGTCGCTACCTGTGTGCTGCTCGCCGCCGCCGAGAAGGCGACTGCGTAGGCCAGGTAGGTCGGGATAGGACTATATGAACTTCGAAGAGACGAAGTTTTGGATCTCCGGGCTTTTCCCCGGAGAACCTGAGGTCGGCGAGTATGTGACGGAGCTGCCGGCCAGTGGTCGGCACGGGCAGGAACACGATTCGGCTCCACTTCGGGTCGCTGAGTTCCCGCTTTACGACGAGCCGGACGGCCAAGCGAACGAGCGTCGTCCGGAAACGGCAGCCGCCACGGTGGAGTTGGGTCGCAACTACTGTGGCCTAACGGGTGCCGCGCAGACCGATATCCGTGTGGAGCTTTTCGCCGTCGCCTACGCGGGCTTTCCCGTGGCCACCATGGTCGCGGCCGCGGGAGCGCTGGTGGAGGAAGAGCCGGAGTTTCTCTCGCCAATTCCGGGCCGTGTCATCCCGAATGCGGTGCGGCTGGTGTCCGATCGGGTTGCCGAGGTAGGGGAGTCGTCGTCAAGCACTGCCTTTACCGTGGCGCACGTGCTGTGCACGGTGCCGTATGTGTGGAGCGACGGGGTGCCAAATGTGTCTGAGATGCCGGGCAAGATCAGCCTGCATGAGGGCGATGTGGAGTCGCCGCAGGGACGCATGACCACGATGACGCAACTGGTGCCAATTACGGATGCGGAGCTGGTGTTTTATGAGCAGCAGGGGCCGCAGGCGCTGATGCAGAAGTTGGCCGAAGTAGATGCTGACCTGCGGGATTGGTGCCGTGATTCGGTTGTTTCCCAGGAGGGTTCGAACTAGCCGGTCCGGGGTGGAAGGTAGGCTGAGCACGTGGCTCTGTATAGGAAGTATCGTCCGGCATCGTTCGCCGAAGTGGTGGGGCAGCGGCACGTAACTGACCCGCTGTCGGCGGCGTTGGAATCTCGGGATGCGCAGGGGCGTCCCAACCGCATTAACCATGCGTATTTGTTTTCCGGGCCGCGTGGCTGTGGCAAGACCTCGTCGGCGCGCATTATGGCGCGCAGTTTGAACTGTGCGGAGGGGCCGACGGCCACACCGTGTGGCCAGTGTGCGTCGTGTCGTGCGTTGGCGCCGGGTGGTCCGGGCAATTTGGACGTTATTGAGCTGGACGCGGCTTCCCACAACGGTGTGGAAGATATGCGTGAGCTGCGGGAAAAGGCTATCTTCCAGCCGGCGGAGTCGCGCTACCGCATCTTCATTATTGACGAGGCACATATGATTACCGCCTCGGGTTTCAATGCGCTGTTGAAGATTGTGGAGGAGCCACCGGAGCACCTCATCTTCATTTTTGCGACCACGGAGCCTGAGCGTGTGCTGCCGACGATTCGCTCCCGTACGCATCACTACCCGTTCCGGTTGCTGACTCCGCCGGATATGCGCGGGTTGCTTGAACGTGTGGTGACGGCCGAGGGCGTGCAGGTGGACCCGGACGTGTATCCGCTGGTCATCCAGGCCGGTGGTGGTTCGCCGCGTGATTCGCTGTCGATTATGGATCAGTTGATCGCTGGCTCCGGCACCGATGGCGTGGATTATGAAACTTCTGCGGCCATTCTCGGTGTCACTGACAGCGTGATTATCACGGATGCGATCGAGGCGCTGGCAGCTGGTGATCGCGCGGCCATGTTTAGTGTGGTCGGGCGTGTGATTATGTCGGGTCAGGATCCGGCGCGGTTTGCCTCGGATCTCCTTGGACGGGTGCGTGATTTGCTGGTGCTCTCGGCGGTGCCGAATGCGCTGGAGCAGGGCTTGGTGGAGATTCCGGAGAGCCAAATCGACGGTGTCCTGGAGCAGGCCGGGACAATTCCCCCGGCTACCCTGACGCGCTTCACGCAGGTGCTCTCTGACGGCCTGCGTCACTTCCGCGGCGTGACTTCGCCGCGCCTGCTTCTCGAGGTCCTGTGCGCGCGCATGCTCCTGCCCGCCACCGAAGACTCCGTGGAGTCGCTGCTGCAACGCGTAGAGGCGTTGGAGCACGGCAGGCCCGCGCTTGCCGACGGCTCGGGGGCCGCAACCCCCGCAGCGGCACCGGCGTCTTCCGCCGCGGGGTCGGGGTCGGGTGCGGCTGAGGCCGATGCTTCGCCGATGCAGTCTGGCCAGTCGGCTCGTGAGGCGTGGCGCCAGCGGAATGCCCAGCGTAAGAAGGGGGCGCAGGCCCAGGGCAGTCGTGCTGGGCAGGCGGCGCCCGCGCAGGCATCGTCGCAGCCTCAGTCCCAGCCGGAACCTGTTCAGCAGCAGTCTGCACCAGCGGCACCGGTGTCGCAGGAGTCGGTAACTGAGCCGCAGCCTGCACCAGAAACACCTACTGCGCCCGCTGAACAGCCTACGCAGGCTACGCCGGCCGAATCAGTTGAACAGTCTCAGCAGGCCGAACAACCGCAGCAGCCTGAACCGGCTGAGCAGCCGATGTCCGAGGAAGAAGCACAGGCGGAGAAGATTCGTGAGTTCCGTCGGAAGATGGCGGAGCATGCCCGCATCAGCGAGCAGCAGACTCGGGCGCAGCTTGCGCAGGAGCGTGAGCAGCAAACCCGCGAGCGTGAGGGGGAAGGCGGCTCGATGTCGATTGTCGAGGAGGAGCCAGTTGTCTCTGCCTCGCCAACCCACTCTGAGCAGCCAACTCAGGCCGCCCAGCCCGAGCAACCAGTCCAGCCTGAGCAGCCAACGCAGACTACTCAGGAACCGGAATCGCAGCCGGCACCGCAAGTTCAGCAAGCACCAGAGCCAGTACCGCAACCGAAGCCGGAACCAACACCACAGCCGGAGCCCGAACCTGCACCCGCCGGTATCGAGCAAATCCGCGAGCACTGGCAGGAGATTCTCGCAGCAGTCGACGGACAGCATGCGTTCCCCATTCGCGTGTTGGCCGAGCAGGCGGTACCGCTCGATGTCGAAAACGACACGCTCGTCATTGGGCACAGCACAGGAGCGCTCGCTACCAGGCTCAATACGCCTGATTACGCTCAGGCGCTGTCCGCTGCAGTGAAGCAGGTGACGGGCTTCAACGGCCAGGTGCACTGTGTCGTCGGTACGCGCCCGCGCGCACCGCGCTCAACAGCTACTGGTGGTGGTTCCGGGGAGGATGATTCGTCGTCAAGAGGTTCGTCCTCGCCGAACGACACCGCCCCTGCACCGACACCAGCAGCACCAGCGCAACCAGAGACATCTGAGCAGCAGGTACAGCAGCCGCAGCCAGGCCCGCAGCGGTCGTCGGCATACGCATCCGTTGTTGAGCGCCGTGCCAAAATCGAAGCCGCCAAGCGTGCTGTGATGGGACAGCAGGCAGGCCACGACCAGCCGGCACAGCCACATCAGCCAAGCCAACCAAGCCAGCCAGCTCAACCGAACCCGAACCCGGCCCAGCAACAACCGCAGCAGCCAAATCAGCCGCAGTCATTCCTGCGCGCGGCCCAGGCCAATGCGCAAGCAAACGCTCAAGCAAACGCCCAGGCCCAGGCCAATCAGGATTCGGGCTTCGGCGGCGTCCCGCTGCCACCAGAGCCGATGGAGGAGTTCGCTCCACCAGAGGGCGCAGAGGGCACAGAGAGCTACAGTTCGCGCAACCCGTCCAACTACAACTCCAACGCCAACACCAACTACAACCCGGTTCCCCAAACCCCGCAGGACAACAACTACGAAGAGGACACCTCCGAGTATTTCGAGGCCGCGAACGAGGTCGGGTCTCTCGATCACCGCTCGCTAAAGGACGTGGTCATGGAGATGCTGGAAAAGGAGCTGGGAGCCAAACCGCTGGAAGACCGCTAGAGCCGTTAGAATGGGGCGGCGATGCGCGTCGTAAAGCATGGGCGATGAGCCTTAGAAGCGTGCGCGTAACTACAAATCAGCACGTAAAGATCACAATAGTTAGGAACATTAATTATGACTCAGCCAGATATGAACGCAATTCTGCAGCAGGCACAGCAGATGCAGGCGCAGCTGCAGGCAGCACAGCAGGAGATCGTCGCTTCCACCATCGTCGGTGAGGCCGGCGGCGGTCTGGTCAAGGTGACTATGCAGGGCTCGGGCGAGGTCACGGACATCGCCATTGATCCGAAGGTCGTTGACCCGGAGGATGTCGACGGGCTGCAGGACCTGGTTCTCGCTGCTTTCCAGGACGCTACCGCTAAGGTGCAGTCGCTGGCGGAGCAGAAGATGGGCCCGCTGTCCCAGGGCTTCGACGGTCTCGGTGGCCTCGGTTTCTAAATTAGCTTTTCAGACCAGTATTTGTAGGTAATTATCATTGTTCGAGGGACCACTCCAAGATCTCATTGATGAGTTCTCGCGCCTGCCGGGCATCGGCCCGAAGTCAGCTCAGCGTATCGCTTTCTACCTGATGAAGGCGGAGCCGGAGGACATCGGCCGGCTCCAATCCGCGCTTGGTCGGGTGCGCGAGGGTGTGCAATTCTGCCGGGTCTGCGGCAACATTTCGGAAACCGATGTGTGCCAGTACTGCTCGGACACACGCCGCGACCGAGGTTTGGTGTGCGTCGTTGAAGAGGCGCGCGATATCCAGGCCATCGAGCGCACGGGGGAGTACAACGGTCGCTACCACGTGCTCGGCGGGGCGCTCGATCCGCTTGGCGGCATCGGTCCGAACGAGCTCAATATCCGCACGCTGTTGCAACGTATCGCAGGCGTGCTTGACGACGTCGACGAGACCCAACCCCCAGAAATCCACGAGGTCATCATCGCGACTGACCCCAACACCGAGGGCGAAGCCACCGCGACCTATTTGGCCCGGCTGCTGCGGGACTTCCCGGATCTCGAGGTAACTCGGTTGGCCTCCGGCATGCCACTGGGCGGGGACCTGGAGTTCGTCGATGAACTGACCCTGTCCCGCGCGCTGACGGGCCGGCTGAAGGTTTAAGGCCTCCAACCGGCCGCGCGCGAAACTACAAGACTAGCGCTCGCTCTTCGGACGCGGCTTGGACAGGATGCGTTCTTCGCGCAGCTTATCCACTACCTCGAGGTCTAGCGGAGCCAGGCTCGACAGGTCCTGGTTGGTCGCGCGGGCCAGCAGCAGATCAGCCAGCTGCGGATTGCGAGCCAACACAGGTCCGTGCAGGTAGGTACAGATAATCGAGCCCTGCACCGCGCCTTCGGCGCCACCGGTCGGTGTGAGTGCAGAAACATCCACTCCCGGAGCAATCCCGGAGTCCGCCTGCTCCACTTCCGGTCCGGTATTGCCCACGCCACGGACAACCCGACCAAGCGGCTTCGCATCGGCACCCAGGGTCGTGCGACCCATGTGGTTTTCGAAGCCAGTCAGTGGGCTGGCGTCGACGTCGTCAAGCAAACCGTTCGTGGGATCGACGAGCGTGCAGATTTCGCCGATTGCGCGCGATTCCAGCGAATCGGTGGTGCAATCGACAAGGCCGAGACCTGCGACGTCGCGTCCGCCCGCGCGGAAGGAATTGCCGAAGATCTGGAAGCCCGCGCAAATCGCGAGGATCTGCTTCCCGGCCTCGGCTGCCTTTTTGATGCCGCCGTCATTGATCAGATGCTCCACCGCGATGGTCTGCGCGACGTCTTCGCCGCCGCCGACGGTGTAAATATCCAGGTCGGTGGGGACGGCATCGCCCAGCTTGATCGGGACAATCTCGGCGTCAATCCCACGCATCCGCGCGCGTTGCCGCAGCACCAGCGCATTTCCGTCATCGCCGTAGGTGCCCAGCACGTCCGGGAGGATCAGGCCGATAGACAGCTCGCTCATTTACTTTTCCTCCTGTGCTCGTTCGATGTCGCGCTTCAAATCGCGGAAGGCGGTGTAGTTCGCCAGCACCTCAACTCGGGTGACGCTTGACGACGACCCCCGCGCCTCACACGACCGGATCGCCTGCAGCGGATTTGCGACCAACCTCGCATCAATGCCCGCATACAGCAACCGCACCGCGAGGTCAGTCCCGCGTTCGCCCGCGGATAACACATCCATGCCGTCGAAGTCCTCGAAGCGGACATCCCACAGCCAGGACAGGTCCTCGCCGTCAGCGACGTGACCGTTGACTGCGATGACCACTGCATCCGCGGTGCGGTCGACCATGGACAGCGCCTCCTGCCAGCCCGCGGGGTTCTTGGCCAGCAGCATGCGCACGTGCTTCTCGGCGCCCTTGTCATCCCGAACAACCATGGTGGAGTAGCGACCCGCAACGTTGTCGACGGTCTCGGTGGCCCGGAGGGATTTCTCCAGGTCCGCGCCCATATCGACAGCGCCCGCGATCGCCAAGGTGGCGTTGCCGCGGTTGGCATTGCCCGGCAGCGTGAGGTTCATCGGCAGGGTGTCGCCAGCAGGCGTGATGACGCCCTCCGCAGTGATGCGGTAGTCCGGCTCTGGCCGCTTGAACTCCGAGCCGTCCGGGAGTGGCTTCACGGCGTACCAGTTGTGGCCGTCCTGGATGATGGGGCCGCCGGTGCGTGGGGAAGAGGTGGCATCGTTGGTCCAGCCACCGCCCGCGGAGACCCAAATAACCTTCTTGGCGTCCCAGGCAGCCGACGCGATGAGTGGGTCGTCGCAGTTGGCGATGACCGTCGCCTGCGGGTTAGCGTCCACCGCAGCGCGGAGTGTGGCCTCAATCTTGTTGATCTCGCCGACGCGGTCGAGCTGGTCGCGGGAAAGGTTCAGCAGCACCAGGACCTGCGGTTTCAGGTCCTCTGCGATGTGCGGGACGTGCAGCTCATCGACCTCCAGGACCAGGCTGTCCGCATCGGGAGTGGCGAGCAGCGCGGAGATAATACCCGCGTCCATGTTGTCGCCGCCCTCGTTGGTGGCCACGTTGTGGCCAGCGGCGCGCATGGCGGCCGCGAACATGCGGGTGGTGGTGGACTTGCCGTTGGTGCCAGTGATGATCGCGGCCGGGCGTCCCTTGCCGAGGGAAGCCAGAATGCGCGGGTCAATCTTCTGCGCAATCAGGCCACCGATCATGCCACCCGCGCCGCGGCCGGACTTCCGGGAAGCCCAGGTGGCGGCGTGAGCGGCGGCAGTCGCAAACCGAGCGCGCAGGCGGGCGCCGGTGCCGCGCAGGCCACGAGAACTATTCGAGTCGCGGGAGCCACTCGAAGCAGTACCGTGCGGGCTGGCATCCGCGCTATCAGCGGAATGCGATTGCGGAGAGGTGCCATTTGTCATGTGTGTAAATATTACGCGCACGAAAGGGCTAGGCCTAAGAAGCAGGCCTGCGAGGCCTGATGGGATTTGTGGGCGGGTTGGGGGGTGCTGGTTGGCAGCGGCAAATCACAGCGGCAATCGGATAGTAAACACACAACCGTGGTCATGCTGGTGCGCGGTTTTCTCGTCAGCACTTGAGGTATCAGCTGTGTGCGAGTCAAGAGTAATCGTGCCTCCGTGAGCTGCGATAATCTCACGCACAATCGCTAGTCCCAGGCCAGAGCCACCACCTTGGTGTCGTGACCGTGATTGGTCGAGACGTTCAAAACGTTGGAAGACTCGCCCCTGATCAGCAGCGGGAATTCCTGGTCCGGTGTCGGAAACAGTGATTACCGCGTCGGTGCCGTCGGCATCGAGAGCAATGCTGATACTCGCAGTATCTGGGGTATGCACACATGCATTGGTGACCAGGTTGGCTACGGCCTGGCGCAGCCGGGCTTCGTCTCCAGACGGGCGTGGATCAGCATTAATGCGCACGGCAATATTGCGGTTGGGATAGCTGGCGCGGGCGCTGGCGGCGCAGTCATTGATAACAGTTGCCAGATCCACTGGCTCATCAGCAATCGGCCGGGCGGAGTCGAAGTGGGCGAGGGACAGTAAGTCTTCAATCAGTGACTTCATACGTCCGGATTCGTTGTAAATCATTTCCATCGCCGGTTCAGCTTCAATCGCACCCTGTTGGTAGAGCTGCGAAAAGCCGCGTACCGACGTCACCGGAGTACGTAACTCATGCCCGGCATCGGCGACAAATTGTCGCATCCGGCGTTCGGATTCACGCGCAGCCTGCTCGGAGTTCGAAGCCTGCGTAAATGCCTCGTCGAGCTGGCCTGCCATGTAGTTGAAGCTCCGGGACAGTGAGCCGATTTCGGTGGAGACTGGTTGCTCCGGCACCTGGACATCGAAACGACCGGTGGCGATGTCACCTGCAGCAGTTTCAATGTCTTTAAGAGGCTGAAGCCACCGTCTGATAATCCAGCTGGAAGCCACGATGAGAAGCAGCAGCACGGGGATGCCGCAGGCTACTTGGACAATGATGAGCAGCTTGATGGTCTGGTAGACCTGCTGTTCCAGCGTCATAGCAATTACTACTCGAGCTGGTGTAGTAGCCGCATCAGAGTCGACGGCGGGATCCGGACTGGTGGCCGACGTGGAAGGAGCCGGTTCACTCGAGCCAGCAGGCAACACAATGACGCGCCAACTGCCACTGCCATCGGTGGAGCTGACTGTGAATGGTTGTTGGGCTGCTACTTCAGCATTGTGTTTTCCGGCGGTATCGGTCCATTCTGCGCGACTGTCGCCCTGGCCGTCGCCCTGGCCGTCACCACTGTCACCGCCGCCATTCGCGGAGCTGGCATCCTTGTTAAGGCTTAAGGAAAAATCCGGCGTCGACGTTGAGTCATTAATTGTGGTGAGAACAGCACCAGTTTCGGAATAAAGCTGGACGTAGAAGGGTGATGGTGGTCGATCCAGTGAGGGGCGATCCACAGCGGGACCGCCCTGAGCGGGTTGTCCAGGTGCCACCGGTGGAAGTGGAGCCCCGCCCTGAGACGAGTCTGGCTGTGGCTTCACCCAATGATGCGACGCCTCTAGCAGGGATTTATCGACATCTTCGAGCAATTGGGCTCGCACCGTCAGAGTCACGGCGATAGCGCTGAGTACTAATCCGGTGGCAAGCGTCACCGCTAGCAGCACTAGTAGGGCCCGACGCAGCGGCTGCCGTGCTAACGCCCGCTGAATCGTACCCATTGACCCCATCGCCCTCATCGAGCTTCCGGAGGTGCTGCGCTGTCTGCTCGAATCAGTACCGCGATTGTTCTTCATCAACGTCGATGCCTTTTTATTGTTGCCCCAGTGCTGGGTAATGAATGTGGGAGGTCGTGTGGTCTCTGCCTGTTTCTACCGTGGTTCGCGCAGCACGTAGCCGACTCCGCGGACAGTTTGGATGTAGTGCTGCGGACCTCGGTCAATTTTTCGGCGCAAATAAGAAATGTAGGTTTCCACCAAGTTGCCATCGCCGCCGAACTCGTAGTGCCAAATATTGTCCAAGATAGTTGCCTTAGACAGCACCACTCCGTGATTGATAATGAGAAAACGTAGTAGTGAGAACTCAGTCGGGGAGAGCTCTACCAATTCATCTTGGTAAAAGGCCTCGTGGGACGCGTCGTCAAGCCGAAATGGGCCGAAGGAGACGGCGGTGTCTTCAGCTTCGGGAAGCCCACCTGTGCCACGTCGCAGCAGCACATATACACGGGTGACGACTTCCTCTAGATCGAAGGGTTTGGTGACGTAGTCATCTCCACCCATGGTCAGTCCCTTGATTTTGTCATCGACGCTGTCACGGGCGGTCAGGAAAAGCACCGGCGCGCTGATACCTGAGGCGCGCAGTTTAGTTAGGGTTTCGAAGCCGTCGAGGTAGGGCATCATGACGTCAAGGATGATGACGTCGGGACCAAATTGCTTTGCGACGTCTATTGCGGCGCGTCCATCAGATGCAGTGGCGACCTCAAACCCTTGGAAGCGCAGGCTGACTCGGAGCAGCTCGACAATAGCTGGTTCATCGTCGACAACAAGTACTCGATGACCAGCACCCGGTTTCGCCGTGTCTGCTGGAGTTTTACCAGTGAGGGCATTGTCCATGGGAGCCTTCTTTCTCTTGCCGTTCTATTAACGGAGGTGTTACCAGCATCGCCGATAGAACTTGAATCTACCTGGTGGAAACCTGGGAAAAACCTGGACGCCCAGTCACAGGAAATTTCCAGGTAGCTTTCCGGAGGTTTTGATTCCGGGGCGGTCAAATAGTGCCCATGAGACACAGATTCAACCGCTTTGAGAATAAGTACCTCATTGCCGAAGATCAGCTGCCGCAGTTGCGTCACGCGCTCGCCGATCACCTTGAGCCGGATCCGCATCAACCCGAAGGCGGTGCTCGAGTGGAGTCGCTGTACTTCGATTCTGCTGACCTCCGCTGCTACTGGGAAAAGATCGAGGGACTGAAGTTCCGCCGCAAGGTACGAATCCGCCGCTATGGCGATGGGTACGCGCAGTGGGACAGCCCGGTGACCGTGGAAGTCAAGCAGCGCGTGAATCGCGTAACCCAGAAGCGTCGACTGGAGCTGAAGTTCGGTGAGGCTCTGGCGCTCTGCGATGTCACCGGCGACAGTGCAGGTATTCGCCTGGGTGCGGATGCCTTGCGCGACAGCGTCGGGGCTGAGCACCACAGCCTGCTTGCCGAAGTTGAAGCCATGGTTACCAGCTACCAGCTGCGCCCGATTGCAACCACTTCGTACATGCGTGAAGCCTACTTTGGGCGCGATGCCGAAACCGGCATTCGAGTGACCTTCGACCACAACGTGTGCGGGCGCGACCGTGATTTTCTACTCGGCAGCAGTGAGGCTGATGTGCCCACGGTGCCAGTGGGGATGTGCGTGATGGAAATCAAGGCCGATGAACGCCTGCCGCTATGGCTAACCGATCTGACCGCACGCTATGGCCTAGACATCGTGCGGATGTCGAAGTACTGCCAAACCATTGAGGCTTTCAAGCAACGTCCAGCTTCGGCTTCCGGCGCCGTCGATCCCATTTTTGACGCTGACCGCCGCGCACTGACCCACACCGCCCCTGCTCTTACTTTCTGAAAGGACCACCTTCATGGATACCTCTAACCTTTTCAACCTCAACTTCCAGGATCTCTCCGGCACCTTCTCGCTTGCCGACGTTCTCATCTCGCTGTCACTGGCATTCATTCTGACCTCGATTGTCGGAGTGGTTTACCAGAGAACGCACAAAAACGTCTCCTACTCGCAGTCCTATGTACAAACACTGGTGCTCATCGGCATGGTGCTCTCAGTAATCATGTTGGTGGTTGGCTCCAACATTGCCCGCGCATTTGCGCTGGTGGGTGCGCTCTCAGTGGTGAGGTTCCGTAATGCGGTGAAGGAAACCCGCGATGTCGGGTTCATTTTCCTGGCCATGGCCATCGGTATGACCACCGGTACCCGTTTCTACGCCCTGGCAATTGGTGCAACCGCGCTCATTTGTACGGCCTTGGTTGTGATGTACCGCTTCAACTGGTTCCGACTGGACATTCAGCGACAGGTCATCAAGGTCCAGATTCCTGCTGAGGGAGTGAGCCAGACAGAAAGCACTCGCCAGGTCGAGATGGTACTCGCGGAATTCTGTGACTCCTTTGAGCTGGTCACTGCGGAATCTGTGCGTGGTGGTGCTCTGATTGAGCTCTCTTACACCGCACAGGTACGCAAGTCCGTTGCGCCTCAGGAGGTCGTTGCGAAGCTTCAGGAAATCAACTTTGGTCAGAAGGTCAGCGTGCTGACCGGGCATGACCAGACCGACATTTAAACAGCTAAGGAATTTCAGCCATGCCAGTGTATAAAAAGGCGCTATGGCGGATGAATCGACGCCTGGTGGCAGGGTCTGCCGCGGTGCTCATCGCAGTTGGCGGAATCGCAGGATCAACCACGGTGATGCCATATATTTCGTCGGAGTTTAATACTGCGGCGTCGCAAAGCACCTCGGTAATCGACGTCGGCAGTGGCACGACTTCGCTTTTCGACGACACCAGCGCCCATTCCATCAGTATTCAAATTGACCAAGACGCGCTTGACGAGATGCTCAGTGACTACCAGGAAGATGGTGACAAAACCTGGGAGAAGGCCACCGTCACGATTGATGGAGTGACCATCGAGGACGTGGGAGTCAGGCTGAAAGGTAACTCCACGCTGCGCGCGCTGTCCGGCAATGGTGCCGGTGGCTCGGGTGGCGAACAGGGTGGTGGCCCGGGTGGCTCGGGCGGCGAACAGAATGGCGCACAGGGCGGTGGCCCGGGCGGAGCTGAACGGCCAGATATGCCAACCCCACCGGATGGCGTTAGCGCGCCGGGCGGCACCAGCGGAGATGCGACAGCGGATGCCGCGAACTTCCCCGCACCGCCAGCTGGCGCCCCGTCCGGCGAGGAAATGCCTACTGGAGCGTCGCAGGGAGACATGAGTGAACCCGGACAGATGGGCGAACCCGGGGCAATGGGTGGCCCGGGCGGAGGCGGAATGGATGCTGGAATCAGCGAAGACGATGCCTCTACATACCCACTGCTGCTGAGCTTCGATAAGTACCAAGAAGGACGCACCTATCAGGGGATGAGCCAGCTTTCAGTGCGACCAGGCACGGACACTCTCTCTGAGGCTCTCGCATTGAATCTGACCGCACAGACGGATCAAGTCAGCCAGCAGGGAGCATTTGTGACCTACAGCGTTAATGATTCGGATACTACGACGCGACTGGTCATTGAGAATCCCGATGAGAACTACGCTGACGAGTTGGGCAATGGGGTGCTGTTCAAGGCCGATGCCCAGAGCAAATTCAGCTACCAAGGCGACGATCAGTCTGACTACACCGACCAGTTCAAACAGCTCAATGGTGAAGGCAGCTCCGATGTGCAGCCAATCATTTCCTTTTTGAAGTGGCTGGATTCCGCTGATGAGGAGGAGTTTGCAGAGCACCTCGGGGACTATCTGGATGTGGAGTCTTATGCCCGTTACCTGGCTACCCAGAATCTTCTGGTCAACCAGGACGATATGGAAGGTCCGGGCCGAAACTTCTATCTCTGGTACGACAATGACACTGGGCTGCTGAGCGTCATTTCGTGGGATCTCAATATGGCGATGGCCGGGCAGACCAGCGCTGATCCGACTGATTCCGTCACCATGGGCGGCGGCGGGCAGCCCGGCGGTCAAGGCGGCCCCGTAGGCGCTGGCGACGCTGGCGACGCTGGCGGCGGGCAACCCGGCGAACTCGGCGGAGAACGTGCTTCCGCAACCGCAGAAGGCGATAGCAACGAAGCCACGGACGCGGATGCCGCTGACAGCACCGAGAGTGATTCCTTGCGATCTCGCTTTCTGGCTATCGAAGAGTTCTCCGACCTCTACCAGCAGGAATACTGGGATCTCTATGATCAGATTTTCGCGTCAGGAGTAGCTTCCCAGACCGTGCAGACTCTGGCAGCAGCCATGCCCGTAACCGATGCCGTCACGGCGGAGGCCATCGAGCAGCAGGCAAGCCAGCTGCAAAACTGGATCACTTCTCGCAGCGATTATTTAGCCACGGTTCGCAACAACGATGAGGCAGATGGAGCAGAGTCTGTTTAGCGCCGCTGAATAGCCCTACTTCTCCATCTCGCCGACCAGCCGCAAGAACGCCTCATCGGAAACGATCGGAATGTCCTTCCGGTGGGCATGCATGGCCTTGCCCGTCAGTTGATCCGGAGTCACATCTGCAGGCCGGTTACACACCAGCACCGACGACTCCCGAGTGACCTTCTCCGAGTACGCCAGCCCAGCCCGCACACCCGCCGCAATCAACTCATCCGGGTCCAGCGACACCTCTGGCGCCACGACGAACTCCATGCCCTCCGCGAGCTTCCGCCCCGGTGTATAGCGGCCGGGGTTCTCCACGGGGCGCGGTGCCTCCATCGCGTCGACACGCACTGCCGAGCGCTGCAGGCCCACAATGTCTTCGCGCAGCTGGTCGGGCGTGTACATGTTCAGGGTTGCGCCCGCATCGAGCCCGCCCTGTGCGCGGAACAGCGCAAGCGTGGTGGTGACGTCATCCAACGTCCGCACTCGCTCCGGCACCGAGATGCCAGCAATCGATGCCTCGGGCGAAGGCACATCGAGGCCATAGGCGCGCGCGACGGCGCGCAGGCGTGCGTCGTCAAGCCGTTTGCCCTGGCGACGCGCCGTTTCCAACGTATCGGCAATCCGTGCGGGCGCCGGAATCCGCGCGACGCGAGTGCGCGTACGACGACGCCCCCGCTTATTCCGCGCGGATCGCTCACGATTCGCTTGACGACGGGCCCTCTTGGCCTCGGCAACTATAAAACCCCAGACCAGCGGCGCATTATGAGCAACCAACGTGCGCCCATCGAGCGCGTGCGCGAGCTTGGCCTGGATCACCCCGAATTTCGGTGCCCCCTCGAAGTCCGCGGGCTCGAGGCCGTGGAGGTGTGTCGGGCCGGGATCCTCGGTGGGATTGATGACGACATGCCAGGTGTCCACGATGTTGCCGCTACTGTCGGCGGTGGACACTCCCAGGCTGACCAGCCGAGACGTCTTGGGATGGATGCCCGTGGCCTGGATGGACACGATTGCGTAAGGAGCTTCCTCCGCCGACGAGAACTGTTTGTGTTCGTCAGCAGCCTTTGTTGCGGCGGTCTCGGCTGTGGCGGGTGTGGTTGTGGCCGGTGTGGGTGTGCCAGCGGTACTCGCGCCGGTTGCGATTGCGCCGGTAGCAGCCGCGCTGGTCGTGGCCGCGTCGGTGGTGGTTGAGGCCGGCGTAGCTGCCTTGGTCGTGGCTGCGTCCGTTGTGGTGGAAGCCGGTGCTGTTGGTGGTGTTTTCGCGCCCGCTGCCGACGCGCGTTGAGAACGGCGACGATTCCGCCGCCGCCTCTTCGTCTGAGAAGAGGTCCCAGTCGCTTTGCGCTCCTCGCGCGCCGATTCAGTCATGCCTCAAGACTAGCGGGTGCGCTCACCCGCGGAGAAAGTGACTAGGTTTATGACACTTTGAGCACAAAATTTGCCACGAAAGTGTCATAAACCTAGTCAGTAACTTGGGCACTAGCTCGGCCTCAAGCTCAGAAGGACCGGGGGATCCGGTCACACGGGTCCCGTAAACCACGCAAACTACAAAAACCACGCAAGCCCCAATAGTTTTTCCCCCGACTGGGTGCTCAGCCGAAAAGGAATGGAACCGCGAGGGCAATTTCCGCGCCTTATTAAATAGGGGCCACAAAACAGCGCCACAAAAATAAGGACGAAATAACTACCACGGGGCAACAGCCACAGGACAACAACCACGGGGCGGGGGAGAAATGGTCAACAGGAAACGCAAGCAACTGGTGGCGGACCAGTTTGGAATCATTAGGCCGGATGACCAGCCGGGGAATGGATACCGCGAGGTCGCAAGGCAAGCGCGGGCCGGTTATCTGGAGCGGCTTTGCCGAGGTCACTATGTAGTCGCGCACGCCTGGGAGGGGCTCCACCGCGAGAAACGCCTGGCTATTACTGCTTTGGCGGTGGTCTCCGAGACGTCGTCAGGCGTTATTTCGGGAGCTGCAGCGCTGGCCTTGCACGGTTCGTGGGTGCTGGTGCGCGATGCGAAGATTGTGGTCGTGGGCGGGAGTCAGGAGTTCCACGGCATCGACTATTGCATGCGCTTGCGCTCGGAGATCCATCTGGATCACACGCAGGGGCTCGCGGACCGGCGGGTCGCGGTGCTCGCGCGTGCGGCCTTCGATGAGTGCCGCGTCCGGTTCAGGCAGAAGGGGCCGGAGTCCGTGTCGTGGCGGGCGGCGGTGTTGGCTGTCGAAGGTGCGCTGCGGCATGGCGCCACGCGCGATCAGCTTGAGGAGCTCCCGGTGCATTATCCCAGCGTGCGGGGCCAAGAGCTGTTTCACCGTGCGCTCGCGGTCTGTCATGGTCGCTGCGAAACGCCCGGTGAGGCGCTGACTAAAGCCGCTCTTCTCGAACTCGGCCTGAAATTCCACGAGCAAGCCGAAATTTGGTCGCGCGGCACCAGCCACGATCCGCCGCACTTTCTCGCCCGCGTGGATTTTTATATCCCCGACCTGCTGCTTGTCGTGGAGTTCGATGGCCACATCAAGTATTCGGCGAGCGAGGTCGCGCCGACGCCCGAGGCTCAGTCCGAGCTGCTCACGCGGGAGACCTACCGCGAGCGCTCGCTGCGCGCAACGGGTCTTGATGTCGCGCGGGTGGTGTGGAAAGAGGTGGAACTGCACGCAGTTCGCTTATCGACGCTCCGTTCAATCCTCATCGAGCGCGAACACGTGGTAGCCGCAGGTGGGGTGACTTTCCGTGCGGATGTGCGCAATGCCGGCCCGTTGATTGGGTAGCGGGGCCGAGGGACCGCTGGATAGTTTGCCCCAAAAAGAAACTGACTAGGTTTATGACACTTTGAGCACAAATTTTGCCACGAAAGTGTCATAAACCTAGTCAGTAACTATGCGGAGTTTAAGCCAGTGCGCGGTTGACCGCGCTGGTGACTGCCTTCAGCGACGCGTAGGTGATAGAACCAGCGATGCCGGAGCCCCAGACCTTGGTGCCGTTGACATCTGCGAGGACGTAGGCCGCAGCCTCGGCGTCGTCACCTGCAGTGCGAGCGTGCTGGACGTACTCCTGAACCTCGACGTTGATGCCGAGCTTCTCCAGGGCGTTGGCGTAAGCGGCCAGCGGGCCGTTGCCGACACCCTCAACGGTCTGCTCCTTGCCCTCGTAGACGATGTGAGCCTTGATCTTGGTGGCGTCCGACTCGTTCTGAGGGGCATCGACAGTCAGGGCAATCTGCTCGAGCGGAACCTCGCGGTCCAGGTACTCACCTGCGAAGATGTCCCAAATCGCCTTGGAGTTGACCTCGCCGCCCTCGGCGTCGGTGACTGCCTGCACGACGGAGGAGAACTCGACCTGCATGGAGCGCGGCAGGTTCATGCCGTGGTCCGTCTTCATGATGTAGGCCACGCCGCCCTTGCCGGACTGGGAGTTCACGCGAATAACGGCCTCGTAAGAACGACCGACGTCCTTCGGGTCGATGGGCAGGTAAGGAACCTCCCAGGTCACCGCGCGCAGGTCCTCGTCGGAAAGCTCCTTGACGGCAGCGCCCGGGCGGACCTTGTCTGCCATTGCGTCGAGGCCCTTGTTCACGGCGTCCTGGTGGGAACCGGAGAAAGCGGTGAAGACCAGGTCGCCGCCGTACGGGTGGCGCTCCGGCACGCGCAGCTGGTTGCAGTACTCGACGGTGCGGCGGATCATATCGATGTCGGAAAAGTCGATTTGCGGGTCGACGCCCTGGGTCAGCATGTTCAGGCCCAGGGTGACCAGGCAGACGTTACCGGTGCGCTCGCCGTTGCCGAAGAGGCAGCCTTCGATGCGGTCTGCGCCGGCCATGTAGCCCAGCTCGGCGGTGGCGATGCCGGTGCCGCGGTCGTTGTGCGGGTGCAGCGACAGAATGATGGAGTCGCGGCGGTTGAGGTTGCGGTGCATCCACTCGATGGAGTCTGCGTAGACGTTCGGAGTGATCATCTCCACGGTCGACGGCAGGTTGATGATGATCGGGTTGTCCGGCGTCGGGTCGATGACATCCACCACGGCGTCGACAACTTCCTTGGCGTACTCAACCTCGGTGCCGGTGTAGGACTCCGGCGAGTACTCCCAGCGCCAGTTGGTGTCCGGGTAGTCCTTCGCGATGGTCTTAATCAGCTTCGCGGCGTCGGTGGCAATCTTCTTGATTGCGTCCTTGTCCTTACGGAACACAACATCGCGCTGCAGAATCGAGGTGGAGTTGTAGAAGTGAACGATGACGTTCTTGGCGCCGGCACATGCCTCGAAGGTGCGGCGAATCAGGTGCTCGCGAGCCTGAACCAGGACCTGGATGGTGACGTCGTCCGGAATCATGTTCTTCTCAATGATCTCGCGCACGAAGTTGTAGTCGGTCTGGGAAGCGGACGGGAATCCGACCTCAATTTCCTTGTATCCCATCTGGACCAGCAGCTCGAACATGCGGCGCTTGCGCTCCGGGCTCATCGGATCAATCAGTGCCTGGTTGCCGTCGCGCAGGTCGACGGCACACCAAACCGGAGCCTTAGTAATGCGCTTGTCCGGCCAGGTGCGGTCCTTCAGCTGGAAGTCCTGAACTTCCTGGTCGTAAGGCAGGTAGCGGTTGGTTGCCATCTGGGAGTTGCGCTGCTTATTCCAAGCAGGCTGTCCTTCCGGAATCTCGCCAGCAGGAGTGGAGATTACAGAAGGAGCGGAAATAAAAGCATCGGAAGGAGACATGTTGTGGGCCTTTCTAATTCGGACTTTTCTTGTAGGCCGGCACAACTAACCCCGCGACGGGGAGCCGGCCTTAAACCCAAGCCCCGCCGCGGCATAGAAGCAGTAGTCCGCGTTGCATGTGATGTACCTTACCCCGTTGGTTATATGAATTTCATCATTCGGGGGTTTTAGTGGGGGAAATATGCGCGGGTTTCTGTGCCGTAAGAGTTACGTGCCATAAGGGGTGAACGGCGTTGTCGACGGCTCCCAGTCAACCACCCCGCCCAGTCCGCCTGCTCACTCCACCCAGTGCGCCCACTCACCCCGCCCAGCTCAGTCATCCACTCAACTCATCCCGCCCAGCGATAGTTCTAAAACTAGTACCAATGTATTTAGCGGGGTAAAGATGATAGCGTCCTAAAGGTGCAAACTAGCTGGTCTATTCTGAAGCGAGACTTGCGCCGTCTCCGCAATAGCCCAAGAGTGTGGGTGATCATCATCGGCGTGATGATTACCCCTGCCTTGTATTCCTGGTTCAACATCCCGGGCTTCTGGGATCCGTACGAGCACACCGAGAACATCGGCGTGGCAATTGTGAATGAGGACAAGGGCGCGAGTTCCTCGGTTACCGGAAGTCTCAATATCGGTAACCAGGTGGTCAAACAACTAAAAGAAAATCATGAACTGGGCTGGCAGTTCCCCGATGCCGAGAAGGCAGACCGAGATCTAAAGCGCGGCAAGGTCTATGCCGAAATCACCATTCCGCCGAATTTCTCGCAGGAAATGGTCGATCTAATCCAAGGGCAGGGGCATCCAGCAAAACTGACCTACCGCGCTAACCAGAAGATCAACGCAATCTCGCCGCACATCACGGCGCAGGGCGCGTCCGGCATTGATGGTCAGATCTCCGCTTCCTTTAATAAGGAGATCGCGAAGGCGGTCACCGAGCAGGTCAAGGAAGCTGGCGGTCTGCTGCAAGGTCGGTTCGATGCGGCCCGTCTTAATTCCGCTGATGCTTTCCAGGATGTCGCTGATGCGGTTGCCAATAGCCGCGATGAAGTCGGCGCTATCCAGGAGCAGATTGGCGATCTGCAGCCGACGATTGCGCAGATTAAGAAGACTCTTGGCAGCGTAGATACGGCCCTCGACGATGCCCAGGATGCGTTGACGCAGGTGCAGGCGATTACTGGTGAGCTCAACAACGAGGTCCTGAATTTCTCCGCGGATCTCAACGATGCCTACCTGCAGGGCAGTACCGCCCTGGTAGAGGGCACCGGCAATGCCAACGCCGCGATCGGCGCGATGACTGGCAATCTGCAGGGCGCAATTTCCCGTTCGGATTCCGCGACGGCTGCGGCGGAGGACATCGTCAAGCAGGCGGATCAGGTCATTGGTGGGCTGAATTCCCTGTTGGATGCCAGCCCGCTCAACGGCCCGGATAAGCAGGCAATCCAGCGCACCATCGATGCGCTCGACGAGAGCAACGCCACCAATAAAGAGCTGGTGGAGGGCCTGAAGAACGTCTCCGGCTCGGCGCAGGGAACTCTCGACTCCCTCAACGCCACCAGCGAGGCATTGGCGCAGGCCACCAAGGACGGCAAGGCCGCCTCGGATCAGATCCGCGAGGCGTCCCAGGACGCGCTCCCGCAGTTGAGCAGGGCGCTTAATCAGCTCAACGCGCGCGTGGGCTCGTACGCGGCGGCGCTCGGCGCGCAAAAGGACACCGTCCGGGAAACGTCCGCGCTTCTCGACGCTACGAGTGGGCAGCTTTCCGCTGCGACTCAGGTCCTCGAGAGTTTCAAGGCTGACCTTGATGGTGTGCGCGATGGCCTGGAAACTGCGCGTCTCGATGTTCTTACCCTGGGTACCACCGAAGAGCGCGAAGCCATGAACATGGTCAATGACCTCGACCCCGAGGGAATTTCGCAGTTCCTGAGCGATCCGGCCGAGATCCAGACTGAGGCCGTGTTCCCGGTGGATCACTACGGCTCGGGTATGGCGGCGCTGTTTACCAACCTGTCGTTGTGGATTGGTGCGTTCATCCTGATTGTGATTTTCCGCGTGGAAGTTGATGCGGAAGGTTTCAAGGAAATCACGGTGGGCCAGGCGTACATGGGCCGCACATTGCTGCTGGGCATCATCGCTATTTTCCAGGCGCTGATTGTCTCTATCGGTGACATTGTCATTGGTGTGCAGCATGTCAGCGCGGTTGCGTTCGTCCTCACCTGTGTCGTGGTGGAGTTGTGTTATCTCGCCATTATTTACAGTATGGTGGCGGCATTTGGGCACGTGGGACGCGGTATCGCCGTGGTGCTCGCGTTTATTCAAATCCCTGGTGCCGCCGGTCTCTATCCAATTGAGATGACACCGGACTTCTTCCAGGCACTGAATCCGTTCTTGCCGTTGACCTACGGTATTGATGCTCTCCGCGAGACAATTGGTGGTTTCTACTCCAATTACTACCTGAAGAACATGCTCACCCTAATGGTCATGGCAGTGATCGCCTACGTGGTCGGCTACTGGCTGCGCCGCAGCTTGTCCTCGGTCAACGTCTTGGTTAACCACCAGCTTGAAGAGGGCGGTCTGGTCAACAACGAAGAAGTCCATCTGGTCGGTAGTGGGTACAAGCTCAGTGACCTGGTCTTCGCGCTGCGCAACCGCGAGGAGTACCAGACGCGAGTCGATGAGCGGATGGAGAACCTGCGTGGCAGCTACACGCTGTTCATGCGCATTGCCATTGGTGTCGCAGTGGTCGCCCTGGTGATACTGGGTATTCTGGCCCGCAACTACCCGGATCAGAAGGCCCTGTTCTTCGGTCTAGCCTGCCTGTTCGTACTGCTCTGCCTCGCTTACATCGCGGTGCGCGAGTACGTCAAGCAGTCTGTGATTCACGCCCAGGAGCTCAGCGAGCTGTCGGAGGAAGAGCTGCGCGCCTACATGGAGCACCAGACTTCCCATCCGCATGCGTACTCGTTGGAAAATGCTGGCGATACGTTTGAGCCACAGACGAAGGTGTCGTCGGCAAGCGTGAAGACTTCCCCAGAAGGTGAAGCCTAATGAAAAACGTTCTTGAAATTGTGCGGAACGACTTTCGGGTGATCCGCCAGAACACGATGACCGGCATCATGGTTTTCGGTCTGGTGCTGATTCCGCTGCTGTTCACCTGCTTTAACGTGCTGGCCAGCTGGGAGCCGTTTGAGAACACCGAAAAGCTGAAGATTGCGGTCGCCAGTAATGACCGCGGTCATCGCACGGATATCGGTGCGATTGACCTCAACTTGGGCAATGAGGTGCTGTCGAAGCTGAGCCGTAATCACGACATTGACTGGCGGATTACGGATTCCAATGACGCCATCGATGGCACCAAGTCCGGTGACTACTACGCGGCAATCGTGCTTCCGGAGAACTTCAGTACCGAACTGATGACCTTCTACGTCCGCGGTACCAAGGCGCCGAAGCTGACGCTCTATACGAATGAGAAGAAGAACGCGCTGTCGTCGATCATTACGGGCAAGGGCGCGAGTGGCGTTATTCAGGAGATCGATAAGAACTTCACGCAGGTCGTCGCCAGCGTTGGTTTGGGCGCAATCACCTCGCTGGATGAGTACCTGGACACCTCCGACTCCAAGCAGGCGCTGACGCGCGTGCAAAACCGCGTTGATGACACCGCCGCGCGACTGCGCTCTGGCGCGCAGACTGCTCGTTCGCTGTCCACGCTGGTGGAGACCACCGTGCCGCTGGTGGAGACCGCGGATTCCATCTTGGAAAACGCTGGTGCGCGGATGGATATTCTGCGCAACGGTTCCGGTGACGGCAACGTCGCCGGCGATCTGGAGGCCGCGGTCGGCAATGTTCGCGGCTCGGTTAGCACGGCGCTCGGCGCAACGCAGGCGAGCTATGAAGGCGTGCGCGATCGGGTCAACGAGCTTGTCGACGGCAGCCAGGCCACCAGCGGCGCTGCCGCGGATACCTTTGATGCGATGGCGGCCAAGTTCGGCCAGCAGGCCGATGGTCTGACTGCGATGCGCGACCACCTGGAAGACACTGTTGGGGCAGTGGTTCCGGGTATCGCGAAGCCGGGCTATGACCATGCAATCTCCGACTTGAACACCTCGATCGCTCGCACCCGTGGGCTGCAGGAGAGTTTCTCTGCCGTGGCAGCGGATTTGCGTGGTGGTCGGGATACGGGATCGTCGATAAGCCAGGCGAAGGACGCTTTCACGGCTGCGATTGCCGCTGTGGAAAATGCCAAGAACTCCTACGAGCAGAACCTGCGTCCGCAAATCGACGCGCTGTCGGAGCCGGTGTCGCGACTGAGCAATGACATCGAGGTCATTGGCGAGGACATTCGTGGCATCCGCGGTACGCTTTCTGGCTCGCCGGTGGATACGCTGCGTAGGACCAGCGCTGCCACGATGGGCTTGAGCAACCGCTTTGATGATCTGGCCGCTCGTTTCGACGAGATCCACAACGCGCTGGAAGAGGCGAAGGACACCGGTGATCTCTCGCGCATTGCCGCGGCCATCGGTGACGACCCCAGTGCCCTGGCAGCGCAGTTGGCCGCGCCGGTGCAGGTCGAGGAAGACCCCGTCTTCCCAGTCAAGAGCTTCGGTGCGGGCATGGCGCCGTTCTATGCGACGCTCGCACTGTGGATCGGTGCGCTGCTGTCGTCGGTGCTGATTCGCACCACGGTGCGTAGCCGCGGCGCTCAGAAGGTCGGCGATGAGGTCGGTGCTGATGAGGTCGAGGCCGCGGTCGATGAGGCGCAGAGCGATGCAGCCGCTGAGGTCGGCGATGATGCTGACGCCGAGGCCGTCGAGCCCAGCGACCAGCAAATTAACGCTGCCCAGACCGATGACTACACCCGCGTCGAGAAGTACTTCGGCCGGTTCGCCACCTTCGCCACCGTTGGCTTGGTTCAGGCCACGCTGATGGTGTTGGGACTCCAGGTGTACGTGGACGTCGATCCCGCACACCGATTCCTGATGCTGCTGGCCGGCTGGATGATCTCGCTGGTGTTCATGATGATCGTCTTCTCGTTCGTCTTCACCTTCGACAACGCCGGCAAGGCCATCTGCGTGCTGTTGCTGGTGATGCAGGTCTCGGCCGCAGGTGGCGCGTATCCGCTGCCTCTGGTGCCACAGTGGGTCCAGAACATTAGCCCGTGGCTGCCGGGTACCTACGCGATTGACATGTTCCGCAGCTCCATCGCCGGTATTTACGAGGCCGACTACTGGAAGCTGATGTTCATGTTGGCGCTGTTCATCATCCCGTCGCTGATCCTGGCACTGGGCCTCCAGCGCATCTTTGAAAAGGGAATCAACGAGATCAAGGACGCAATCGGGGAGACGAAGGTGATGGCCACCTCGTAAGGGGGCCTAATCCTCCGCCTCGTCGCTCTCGCGCTCGGCCTCCGGTTCGCCCTTGCCATCGCGCGAGAGCTTCCGCAGCCACCAAATCAGCAGCGCAATGATCACCGCCGCTGCCGCCAGGATGGCCCACATCCACCACTGCCACTGCGAACCGCTGCCGTCGAACACGGATTCCTCGTCAGGATCCATCGGCACCTGGTGCCCCGTCACCAGCAGGCGGTGCGTGTTAATGCCGTAAGGCGTGCACGTAATCAGGGTGATTAGGTCTTCTCCGGGGACGCGTCGTAAAGCATCGGTTTCATCCGGCTTTACGACGGCTACGTCGTGGACCTCATACTTCAACTTATGACCCGCGACTGCGATGTAGAACGCGTCGCCCTTTTTGACCTTGTCGAGGTTGTCCCACAGCGTCGCATTCTGCAGACCCGTATGCGCGGACAGCGACGCGTGACGACCCTCACCCTCGCCCACGCCGCCGACCGGGAAGTCGGTGCCATAGAGGTGACCGACACCGCGCGAAAGCGATTTCTCCGACGTGCCGTGGAAAATGGGCAGGTCAGAGTTGATGGACGGGATGACGATGCGACCGAGCGCGTCGGTCTCGCCAAGCACGTCGAGGTAGTGGCGGTAGCGCTGGTACTCCGGGGAGGACTCGTCATCGGAGGTGGTCCAGGCATCGCCGGGATTGACCTCGCCGAGGCTGGCGTTGTACTCGTGGGCCTCGTTCCAGGCGGTGTCCAAGACCTCAGGAGGAGCGGATTTCTCCAGCTTGGAGTACTCATCTGCGGCGCGGGCCTGCAGGAAGTTGTTCCACTGAGTTGCGACAACCGGGTACAGCAGCACTCCCAAACCACCAATGATCAACAGCAGGGCGATGATGGTGTTCGAGTTGAGCTTCTTGCCTTTTTGGGGCTTTGCTTTGGTGTTGGTTGCCCGCTTGGAATGGGTGGTTGCCCGCTTGGAAGTTGCCCGCTTGGAATGGGAATGACGCCCCATCGAGTCCTACCTTTGGTGACCTTGTGCATAGCGGCCACGGGTCTTTCTCACCAGGGACAGTTCCCGGGCAGGGATAGCCAGGCCGACAAATCGCTAACGACTTAATAAGTGCAAATACCAATTTATGTCATGCGGCCCGGGAGAGTTGAACTCTACTTACCGCGCGGCGGCATCGGTGGAGTCTGTGGTGGTGATTTCGGTGCTTGGGGCGTCGGTGTTTGCCGTGCTTGCGGTGCTTGGGGTGTCGGTGTTTGCGGTGCTTGGGGCGCTTGCGGCGCTTGTGGAGGTGGCCTCTGCCGGCCGAGCCGCCAGGGCAATAGTGGCAGAAATCATGGTTACCAGTGCGATAAACAGCGCTACCCATTGCACACCAACTGCCTGGAAGCGCTCACCAAGAACGATGTATCCCAAGCTGAAGGCAACGATCGGTTCCACGACGGTCATAGCTGGCAGCGAAGCCTGCAACGGCCCCGCGTTAAAAGCCGCCTGCTGCAGGCCGACGCCAATAACCGCCAGTGCCACAAGCAGCCAGAGTTCCCAGGAGAGCAGGAGCTGGACGAGCCCGTCATTGACATAAGTATCGACCACCGACTTAGACAGCAACGCGACGAAGCCGTACAGCCAGCCGGTTGCCGTGCCGAGCAGTAGGGCCTTCGGGTTCTGGCGCAGCACTCCGCGCTGTTTGGTGTCTGAGCCGCCGCCGGCGCCGGTGCCGGTGTTGGGCCACTGAACTGCAGCGGCGTAAAGCCCGCAGGTGACCACGCCACCGACGGCGAGAGCCCATCCCCACAGGTAGGTGGGGATATCGGTGGAGCCGGCAGTCGGCTTGCCGAGCAACACCAGCGTCGCCACCGCAAAAGTAAGCGCCACGGACCAGATCATCTCTGACCGCGAAATCCGCCGACCGTTGACCTTCGCCGCCAGCGGGAGCGTGAGCATCAGCTTCATGACCAACAACGGCTGCACCAGGAGCAACGTGCCAAATGCCAACGCCGCGACCTGAAATACATACCCGGCAATCGCCAGGCCCGAGCCCAGCCACCAGCGCGGCAGCTTCAGGGTCTTCGCCACTCCGCGAAGTGTGCTGGTGCCCTCTTCCAGTGTTCCGGAGAGGTTGTGGCGGATGACGGTTCCCCACGCGATGCTGAGTGCGGACAGCAGTGCCAGTATCGCAGCGAGAAGGTCATTGTTCACGTAGGGAATGCTAGGCATGCAACACTTGTCATGTCCACTTCGCAGGGGTTGGGCGGGGCAGTGGTTGGTGCCCGCAGCGCCTCGGGAATTAGCTGGTTCGGCCAAGAAGCTGACTGAGCTCGGGCCGGGGAGTTAGGGAGTGGAGCTGACTGAGCCCGGAGTTCCTGGCACAGTACCGAGAGTTACTGACTAGGTTTATGACAGTTTCGAGGCATTTTATGGCCTGTTTTTGTCATAAACTTAGTCAGTTTCACATTTGCAGCCCGCAGCAGCGTCCGATCCACACCCAACCGACACCCCAAACGCCCCAAACACCCCAGCCGTCACACCCTCGCCGCGCAGTCGCGCCCAATCCACACCCCAAATACCCCAAACATCTAACCCACACCCGAAAACCGGCCACGATACCCCGCAAACCCCCACGCAACCCGATCCAAACCCTCCACACAACCCCCGCAAGCTACGTTTTGGTAACCCACTATGTAATTACGAATGCGACTCAAGTAAATTGAGTCAATAATAGTTACGTGCATATAGTTGCCTAGTTTTTGGAGGTTGCCGACCATGGCACTGGTTGTGCAGAAGTACGGTGGTTCATCCCTGGAGAGCGCCGAACGCATTCGTCGTGTTGCAGAACGAATTGTGGAAACCAAAAAGCAGGGCAATGACGTCGTGGTTGTCTGCTCGGCAATGGGCGACACCACCGATGAGCTTCTGGACCTCGCTGAGCAGGTCAACCCGGTCCCGCCGGGACGCGAGATGGACATGCTCCTGACCGCCGGTGAGCGTATTTCCAATGCGCTGGTCGCTATGGCAATCGCAAGCCTCGGCGCCTCGGCCCGTTCTTTTACCGGTTCGCAGGCCGGCGTAATTACCACGGAGCGCCACGGTAACGCCCGCATTGTCGAGGTCACTCCGGGCCGTGTCCGCGAGGCTCTCGATGAGGGCCATATTTGCCTGGTTGCCGGTTTCCAGGGTGTGAACCGCGAGACCAAGGACGTCACTACGCTGGGTCGTGGTGGCTCGGATACCACTGCGGTCGCTCTCGCGGCAGCTCTGGAGGCAGACGTCTGCGAGATTTACTCCGACGTGGATGGCGTGTACACGGCGGATCCGCGCATTGTGCCGGATGCACAGCGCTTGGACACCATTTCCTTCGAGGAGATGCTGGAGATGGCCGCGGTTGGCGCGAAGATTTTGCAGCTGCGAAGTGTCGAATACGCCCGCGCGTTTAACGTCCCGTTGCGTGTGCGTTCGTCGTATAGCAATGAACTTGGCACCCTTGTTGATGGATCGATGGAGGATATCCCTATGGAAGAAGCAGTGTTGACCGGTGTGGCGCATGACCGCTCCGAGGCGAAGGTGACCGTGCTGGGCATTCCGGATGATCCGGGCCAGGCGGCGAAGATGTTCCGTGCTGTTGCGGATGCGGAGATCAACATCGATATGGTGCTGCAGAACGTCTCCACCGTCGCGGATAACCGCACTGACATTACTTTCACGTGCCCGCGCGAGGATGCTCCGAAGGCGATGGCGTTGCTGAAGAAGCTGCAGGCTGACAATGACTGGAAGGACGTGCTTTACGACGATCACGTGGGCAAGGTCTCCTTGGTCGGTGCTGGCATGAAGTCCCACCCGGGCGTGACTGCGACGTTCTGTGAGGCGCTCGCTGATGAGGGTGTGAATATCGACCTGATTTCCACTTCTGAGATTCGTATCTCGGTGCTGGTTAATGACCAGGATGTCGACAAGTCCGTGAAGGCCCTGCACGACGCTTTCAATCTCGGTGGCGACACTGAGGCTGTTGTTTACGCTGGTACGGGACGCTAAGGAGTTTTCATGACCACGATTGCTGTTGTTGGTGCCACTGGCCAGGTTGGCCGCGTGATGCGCACTCTGTTGGCGGAGCGTAATTTCCCGGCCGATAAGGTTCGTTTTTTCGCTTCTGCTCGTAGTGCGGGCAAGGAGTTGGAGTTCCGCGGCGAGAAGATTGTTGTCGAGGATGTCGCGGCTACTTCTGACGAGGATCTGAAGGGCATTGATGTCGCGGTGTTCTCCGCTGGCGGCACGCTGTCGAAGGAGCAGGCTCCGCGTTTTGCGGCTGCTGGCGCTGTTGTTGTTGATAACTCGTCGGCGTGGCGTAAGGATCCGGAGGTCCCGTTGGTGGTCTCCGAGGTCAACCCGGATGCTTTGCAGGACATCCCGAAGGGTATCGTCGCTAATCCGAACTGCACCACGATGGCCGCGATGCCGGTGCTCAAGCCGCTTCACGACGAGGCCGGGTTGCAGCGTCTGCGTGTGTCCTCCTACCAGGCCGTCTCGGGTTCGGGCCTTGCTGGCGTGAATACTCTGGCTGGCCAGGTGCGCGAGAACATCGACAACCTGGAGAAGCTGACCACTGATGGTTCGGCTCTGGTTGCGGAGGACTTTGGTCCGTACGTCGCACCGATTGCTTTCAACGCGCTGCCGGTGGCCGGCAACTTTGTTGATGATGGTTCGCTGGAGACCGATGAGGAGCAGAAGCTTCGCAATGAGTCCCGCAAGATTCTGTCTATCCCTGAGCTGGCTGTTGCTGGTACTTGTGTGCGTGTTCCGGTGTTCACTGGCCACACGTTGGTGATTCACGCTGAGTTTGAGAATGCTCTGTCCGTGGAGAAGGCTACTGAGCTGCTGGAGTCCGCGCCGGGCGTGAAGGTCGTCGACGTTCCGAATCCGCTTGCTGCCGCTGGTGTGGATGAGTCCCTGGTGGGTCGTATCCGTGTCGATCAGTCGGTTCCGGAGGGGCGTGGCCTGGTGATGGTTGTCTCTGGCGACAATCTGCGTAAGGGCGCTGCGCTCAATACCATCCAGATTGCGGAGCTGTTGGTCGCGGGCAAGTAGTTAACCGCAGTACTTAAAAGCGTAAAAAGTTAAGCCTCGGCACTTAGCGAACTTCGTGCTCTCAATGACAACTACTCCCCACTAGTCGGTAACTGATTTCTCAGTCCAACTAATGGGGAGCAGTTCACATTGTTGCGGTAGGGGGCCTATTTTTTCTTATTGACGCCCACGCTTTCCGCTTGGCTGCAGCGCCAGCGGAATGTGAGATTGTGCGAGCGCAGTGCTGGGGGATTGCGTCACGGGAGGCGCCGGCGCCCTATTTGGCGGCGTGAGGATGTGCAGATGTCGCTAGACCGGGAATGCGTGGCCGACGGCGCCGTATTTGGGGCGCTAGCAGGGGTGAATGTCGCTAGAACGGGAATGCGTTAAAGACACTGATTTGCAGCTCCGCAAAACTGCAGGTCAGGGAATTGTCGCAAGATTCGGAGGCGCGCCTGTGCTGACAGATTCCCGTTCTAGCGACATTTCGACCTTCGAAGTGCAACTTTTCCGACAGTTGGTGCCACGAGTTGCAATAGCGCGAGCATCTCGGCATTGAGAGCCAGGGTGGCTAGGGTGGCCAGGGCGGTGACAGTGGCCAGGGTGGCTAGGGTGGCCAGCGTGGCGACGGTGGCCAGGGCGGCGATGGAGTCGGTAGCGGCCGAGCAGGAAGCGGACTAATTTAGGGTAGCCTGTTGTGTGGTTAGCCTTACCTGTGTAATATAGGCTCGATTGCTGTGTTGGCCGTAGCCGAAAGAGGCCATCAGTCTCTTGGGGCTACGGGTACTTTACAGCGTTTCAAAGAGTTCCTTACGCGTTAGGTTTTCACATGTTTCGAAACAATTCGCTGACCCGTCGAGCGGCGCTGAAGACCGCCGCTGTCTTGGCAGCATCCACTCTTGTTCTGTCTGGTTGCTCCCGAGGCGACGACGCGGCGGCGTCAAAAAATGAGGGCACCGGGGACGAGCGCATCGCCGCAGTTGGCCTGGGAGACAGCGATACCTTGCTCGCTCTAGGCATCCAACCAGTCCTCGTAGCGCCCTGGGGTGCTGAGGGAGATGTTGATGCATCTGGCGTCGGCCCATGGGCTACCGAAAAGCTCGGCGACAACAAGCCTGAAGTGGTTTACGGTACTGCCAACGGATTCACTGCTGAAATCCTGGAGAAGATCTCCGCCGCTGATCCGGACAAGATCATTGCGGTGAACTCTGCCGTAGACGCGCAGGCGAAGAAGGCGCTTAATGACATCGCCCCAACCACCGTTAAGCCAGACGGTGCCACGGACTGGCAGATCCCCTGGCGGGATCAGGTCAACCAGATCGCCGGCGCTGTAGACAAGCAAGAAGAAGGCGACAAACTCGTCGAAGAAACGCAGAAGGCCTTCGATGATTTCCAACAGCAGCACCCTGAGCTCAAAGGCAAGCGTGCGGCTATCGTCATGCCTTATCAGGGAAAGATCGGCCTGTACACCTCCGGTGACGGTCGCGGGCAGTTTATCAAGAGTCTGGGCTTCGAGATCCCGAAGGAGCTCGAAGGTAACGGGGGCGAGTTCTACCGCGACATCGCACCTGAGAACTACAGCGACCTCAACAACGTCGATTACCTCTTCATCCTTGATTACCAGGGTGCCGCCGATACCTTGAAGAAGGATCCAACATTCAGCAAGCTGGACGTTGTTCGCGAAGGCAAGGTCCGCTGGATGGACGAAAACGTGGGCAATGCAATGAGTATGCCGAACCCATTGACCATCCCCTGGGCAGTCGACAAGTTCTCTGACGCAATTTAATTGAAAGTGTCCGTTTCAAGAACTCGACATTCTTTGGTGTTTTCCCGGCGTTTGCTTACTTCGGCCGCACTCGTTGGCTTGGCTTTGCTGCTGCTTGCCTCCCTGTACTTGGGTTCCAAAGATCTTTCCATTGGCGAAGTGACCAGCATCCTCATGCATGGTCCGCACCCATCTACGCAATCCGGCATCATTTGGGACTTGCGCGTTCCGCGCACCCTCTTGGCTGTGATCACAGGCGCAGCCCTGGCTATGGCGGGTGCCATTGCTCAGAGCTGGACCCGCAACCCCCTGGCAGATCCCGGCATTATCGGCGTGAACGCTGGAGCAAGTTTCGCAGTCGCTGCGGCACTGACCTTGGGCTGGGCAACGACGGTCGGGGAGCGGACACTTGTAGGGCTCGTCGGGGCGGCCGTCGCTGCCTTAATCGTGCTGTTGATTTCCCGCGTATCGCGTAACCCGCTAACTCTGGTACTCGTGGGCGTGGGAGTTACCTTCGCCCTGCAAGCGGCCACGAATATGCTGAGCCTCTATTCTTCCGACACCCTGGAAGGGCTCCGCCGCTGGACCGTTGGCTCTACAGCTGGGCGGGGTATGGAAGACGTGGCCTTAGCTGCTTTAGGTCTAGCACTAGGTGCTCTATGTGGTGCGCTTGCAGCACGCCCGCTGGATCTACTTGCGATGGGAGAGGACTCCGCCCGTTCCCTTGGCAGCTCGCCCACGAGAACCCGCTTGTTGGCTGCCGCAGCGGTGATCATCCTCGCCGGCTCGGCGACAGCCACTGTGGGGCTTGTGACATTCGTGGGCTTCGCCGTGCCACACCTACTACGCCCGTTTACCGGCCCGTCCCTGACTCGCCTCTTGCTGCCGACCGGCATTGTTGGTGGCGCGGCTGTGTTGCTAGCCGATATTGTGGGCCGCTTCGTCCTGCAGCCTAACGAGCTGGAAATGTCCATTGTCTTAGCTATTGTCGGTGCCCCAGTGATGATTCTGGCGGTGCGACGTAAGAAGAGTTCACCGACCTCGAATGACTCGGAGCTGACGATATGAGCGATATGACGTCTATCCGTAGTATTAAGCGTTCACGAAGCAGACGCGTCCTGGCGGCTTCGGCAGGGTTCGCCCTCATAGCGGCTCTTTGTTACTGCTTAATCCTGGGGCAAGGAGCGGTGAAGCTCAGCCCGATGGAAGTCATCGAGGTTCTCACCGGTGGGGGCACACAGCAAGCAATCAACGTGGTGTGGGATCTCCGCCTGCCTGTAGCAATCGCTACCGTTCTGGTCGGCGCGGCTCTAGGGCTGGCAGGTGCGTGGACTCAGACCATGGCCCGCAATCCGCTGGCCAGCCCGGACATTCTCGGTGTATCCGGCGGCGCGGCGGTTTTGGTTGTGGCGGGCACCGTAGTTACCCGCCCTGCATGGAGTGAGGGGGTGCCGACGTTCTGGTGGCGTGCTGCACTCGCTTTGCTTGGCGCACTAGTGATCGTTGGTTTGCTCGTTCTACTCGGTGGCTTCGGGACGTCGCAGCGCGTAGTGGTCATCGGCCTGGCACTGTCTTTCCTCACGCAGTCTTTAGTGCAGTATCTCCTGCTCCGGGCTGACTTAACTCGTGCCACGGATGCCCAAACTTGGCTCGCTGGGTCTACCGGCTTTGTGCGTATGGAAGCTTTGTTTCCTATGGTGTTGGGCCTGTTGCCCTTCGTAGTTTTAGGCCTTTGTGTTACGCGCGATGTCCCTCTTCTTTCTCATGATGACGCCACCGCGTCCACACTTGGGGTAAATGTCACGAGGGTGCGCGCTATTTTGCTCATTGCCGCAACGGGCATTGTCGCGGTGGTGGTTTCCTTTGTCGGCCCAATTGGATTCGTGGCACTATTGGCTCCTCAGCTGGCCAAGCTGGTGGCCGGAACGCCCACGCCCCATCCGTTGTGCTCTACTTTTGCAGGCGCTGCTCTATTAGCTGCGTGCGCCGTCGTGGCGGGCGCACTGCCATTTACATCCCCTGTGGGTTTGGTTACCGCCATCATCGGTGGCCCCGCGTTGGTGTTGCTTGTGTGGTTGGCGGCCCGTCGCGGAACTCTGAAAGGAATGGTTCAATGAACGTTCAAGTTGATCACGTCACCGTGGGCTACAACGACGGCCCAAGCATTGTTAAGGACGTGTCTTTCACTGCAGAGCCCGGGAAGGTCACCACGCTCTTAGGCCCCAATGGTTGTGGCAAGTCGACGTTGCTCAAGACGCTTTCTCGGCTGCTTGCTCCCGCCGAAGGACGGGTTCTTGTAGAGAAAAAGGACGTGCATAGTTTGCGGTCGCGCGAAGCCGCCCAACTAATTGCGCTTTTGCCACAACACCCGCTGTGTCCGGCGGGATTGACCGTTGGAGAACTTGTGGAGCGCGGACGGCACCCTTATCGTCGATCGCTCTGGGGTGGGGGAGCGACGGCGTCAGAAGATAAAGAAAAAGTGCGCGAGGCGCTGAAGAAGACGAAGGTTGACCATCTTGTTGCCCGCGACGTGGCGGAGCTTTCTGGCGGCCAGCGGCAGCGGGTCTGGATGGCGATGGTGTTGGCGCAGGATACGCCAATTGTGCTGTTGGACGAACCGACTACCTACCTAGATCCGGCACATGCGATAGAGATTCTAAGTATCGTGCGGGAGCTCGCTCAAGAGGGCAAGACGGTGATTACCGTACTTCATGATCTTGGCCTGGCGGGAGCTTTTAGCGACGAGATGATCGTCATGAAGGAAGGGGAAAAGATCGCCGAGGGTTCTCCAAAGGAGGCTCTGACGGTGGATGTGTTGCGCGAGGCATATGGCCTGAATGCCGAGGTGTGGGAAGATCCCCGCGGTATGGCTCCGATTATTGTGCCGCGAGGGATTGTGGCTAATTAAGGCCGTGCCCTGCCTAGGAACCAATAGGGGCACCACTGCACGGATTCGCTATTGAGGCCCCAGGTGTGAATTGCGTGGCGCCGTACTTCCTTGCAGAGCTGTCCTTCACCCGCGACCCAGACGTACTTCGACTGTGTTGCGGGGTGTTCGGCACGGTCCAGTTGCTGTAGGTGGGACATCACTGCCGTGCTGAAGTCCGTTGTAGCGCTAAACAGCACTTCTAGGCTGCCCAGCTTGCTCTCCCAGTCGGCGACGAGGGATGGCTCGAGGTCACCATGGTTCTCGGCGACCACTACGAGGTGTATGTCGCGCAACTGTTCCGGGGCAAACGCATCCGCGTAATCCAAAATGGCGCGAACGGAAGGTACGGCAGATGGGTCTGCGATAAGTGTTTGTGAACTTTGCGCGCGGTGCCAGAGGCCCTGGCATGTCCAGATGCCTACCTGGTCGCCAACACGAGTTGCAAGAGCCCAGGCGAGCCCTGGTCCGACGTGCTCATCCTTTGGATTTTTGACGCCATGTGTCGCCACGTCGAAAGTTATCTGTCCGCACTCGGGATCGAGTGAGCGTACGGTGTACCAACGTAAATTTGGGCGTTGGGTCTCCGGCATGGCTGTAACGCTTGCGCGGATATTGGCGCCACCTCCGTGGAGGGGTAAATGGAGATTCTCGCCGGGCTTAGCCGGCATAAAGAGGCCAAAGAATTCGTCCGGGCCGGAAAGCTGAAAGCCGACTAGCTCGGGGGAGCGGATGACAATCCTCTGCAGGTTTTCTGCCGGGGCGCTGACGTCATAAACAGTGGCGCGGATGATTCGATGGTGCGGTTCAGAAGGGGCGGCCAAGAGTAGGTGGTCAGAAAAGGCCGCGCGGTAGGCGGAAGTGTTCGTCGGAGTGTTCAGGGTAACTGGGTTCGAGGTCATAGTGGGAGTTAACTTACCCTTACCTAAAGCAAAAGTGAAAGGGTGAGGGGCAGAAAAAGCCCCGCGGGGATCCGAGGTGAACTGGTCCCCGAAAGTTGGACTGGTTTAACTCTAGGCGGTTAGGGCTTCAAGGGTCTGATTTCGATATTGCATCGGGGTCAGGCCCTTGAGTCGTTGTTGGACGCGTTCGGTGTTGTACCACCCGATGTACTCATCGATCGCCTGGTTGAACTCTGCGACCGTGTCGAAGACTTCTCCGTGGTACATCTCGGTTTTCACGTGGCCGAAGAAGTTCTCCATGACCGCGTTGTCGTAACAGTTGGCTTTACGCGACATCGACTGAACACCACCGTTGTCGCCGATCAGGTCACGCCACGAGGCATGCTGGTACTGGAAACCTTGATCGGTGTGCATCATCCACCCGGGTTCAGGTGCCCACGCCGCGATCACCTTGGGCAAAGAATCGGTGGTCAACGCTGTCGACGGCGATGTAGCCACAATGTGAGCGACGATTGAACGGTCGAACAAGTCCATCACCGGTGACAGATAGACCTTGCGGCCTGCGATTCTAAACTCGGTGGCGTCGCTGACAAAGACGGTATTTGGCTTATCTGGGGTGAATTTGCGGTCAAGCTTGTTGTCGGCAATGTGGCTGATCGTCCCGGTGTAGGAAACATAAGGTCTACGTTGGCGGATCTTGGCTCGCAGCCCCATCTCGCGCATGAGCTTGTAGACGAGTTTGTGGTTGACCACCCAGCCCTGGTTGCGTAGGTCAAGCAGCACGCGTCGGTAGC